>CAZMAM010000061.1:0-1845 GCA_964564305.1 uncultured Eubacteriales bacterium | reverse complement strand
CGGCATTTCTGGAAGATCTTTTTTCTATTAAGTGGCAAACTCGGGTTTTACCACAAAAAAAAGGCCAGTGTCAATCGATTTGCCAAAAATAACCCGCACGCAGGCGGAACAAACCAGATAAATCGAAATATAATCCGAACAAAATCCGCAAAACAGGGCCTTTCTTTTTCGGAAAACAATTTGACAAGCCTATTGTTTATCGATTATAATCTAAGCGCGGCTTTTTTACGGTGCGCGTTTTACCGACGCGCACGGTGGAATCACAAAATCACCCGTACCGCCTTCCGCTAAAAGCGGCAAACCGGTTTCGGACAAGCCGAAGAAAGGATGAACCAAAATGGCTCTTGCACTTCGTCCGCCGATGGGGTGGAATTCCTGGAACTCATTCAGCCAGGACATCAACGAGGAGGTCATTATGGGGGCCGCCGATGCGATGGTTTCCCAAGGGCTGAAAGACGCAGGGTACGAATATATCGTTGTCGACGACTGCTGGAGCGAAAAGCAGCGGGACAAAAACGGCCGCTTAGTACCCGATCATCTCAAATTCCCCCACGGCATAAAAGCGGTGGCAGATTATGTGCACGAAAAAGGCCTGAAATTCGGCATTTACTCCTGTGCAGGGGTAAAGACCTGCGCCGGGTACCCCGCCGGGTTCGAACACGAATTTCAGGACGCGCAAACATATGCCGAATGGGGTGTCGATTACCTGAAGTACGATTACTGCCACAAACCGCACGATGTGTACGGCCCGCTTCTCTACCGCCGCATGGCCATGGCGCTTCGCAACTGCGGAAGAGATATTTTGCTGGCGGCGTGCAATTGGGGCGCGGACAGCACCACCGATTGGATACGCTCGACCGGTGCCCATATGTACCGCTCCACCGGCGATATTGTCGACAGCTGGCAATCCGTCAAGTCCATCGCGCTCTCCCAAATTTATGAGGAAAAATTCAGCGGCCCGTATTGTTTCAACGATATGGATATGCTGACGGTCGGCATGTACGGCAAAAGCCATAACGACTGGATCGCTCAGGGAGGCTGTACCGATATGGAATACCGCACCCATTTTTCCCTTTGGGCCATGATGAATTCGCCGTTAATGATCGGCTGCGACATTCGCTGCATGAACGAAGCGACCAGGGAAATTTTGATGAATCCGGACGTCATCGCCATCAATCAGGATATCGAAGTGCGCCCTCCGTGCGCGCTGAAGCAATGGGACGATCAGCCGGAAACACTGGTGCGGATGTTCAAGCCGCTGGAAAACGGCGATTACGCGATCGGGCTGTTTAATTTCAGTGATGTCACGGTCGAAGGCACCGTTTGCCTGTGGGATATGGGGCTTCCCGCCGCAACGGGGTACGGATTTGAACTGTACGACTGTTGGAAACACCAAACGGTCGGAACCGTCACCGAAGAACTGGCGGAAAATGTTGCGGCACACGACTGCCGGGTATACCGCGCAAAACTGGTGCGCGTGTAATGTGAAAAAACAATGGAAACACCGAATTTTTCCACTTGCAAGCGCTGCGGCAAACCGCTTTCCGGCGACGATATTCCCGCCTGCCGCAAGATTATTTCCCGAAACGCCATTTCTTTTTTTTGTCTGGATTGTCTTGCCTGGTACTGTAATACGGATCGGGAAAAAATCGAACGTATGATAGCATATTTGCGCGAAACCGGCATTTGTTCACTTTTCCCGCGTAATCCGCCCTAAAGCGCCACTGAAAAATATCCGGGCATTGTGGGATTTGCCTTAAGGCAATACCGCACAAAACCTCAAGAAAACTAGTGCAAAGCGCTCTTAGTTGTGGTATAACCCGAGTTTGCCACTTAATAGAAAAA
>CAZMAM010000060.1:0-2142 GCA_964564305.1 uncultured Eubacteriales bacterium | reverse complement strand
AAGATCTCTATGGATTTTTATTATTCAGGTGTTCAAGTTGATTTTACAATGCGCGTTTTTATCCCGAAAGCCAAAACACCGGCTGGAGAACGACTTGTTTATCTTACGCGGCGCGCAAAGGAAATCATCCATGCGCAGTCCCACATCGGAGATTTTATTTTCACGAACACCCGTGGAGGTCCCGTCACCGCAACGGTCTGGCGACGTCTCGTCGAGCGTATCCGGAAAACTTCCGGCGTACAGCATTTTGCATGTCATGTCTGTCGTCATACATTTGCTACACGGCTGTGCGAACATGACGTGTCAGCCAAGTCGGTAGCTCAAATCATCGGACACGCACGATCTGATTACACTTTGGACATCTATACACAAATGGAAGCAAACACTCTGCGCAAAGATATTCTCATTTTGGATCAGTCCGCAAAAGAGCAAAACGGACCTAAACGCTCTGTGAATCTTCCGATCAAACAATTTCAAACACTTGAAAAAGTGGCACAAGAACAACATATTAGCGTTGATGCACTGGCGACCTATTTGCTGGCAAGTACACACGTCGTTTAAACAGACAAAATCGACTTGGCAAAATCTATTTAAAGTGCTATACTTGAAATATACAAAAAAGGGGGATTATGATATGAAAATTCTATATAAGGACTATTTCTCATTGGTTCAGGAGTGTGCAAGCAACGAATTGTCGCCGCCAAAATTACTTGAAAAAATCCGGTTTCTTGATAAATCCAAAACAAGCGATTGCAACATAGCAAAAGCCGCAGATATGGTTTCCGCTGTCATACACAGAGACTTGAAAAAACTAATTCGCACTGCCAACATGAAATTAATCACCCTGACACGAGTTTTCGGTATCCCATATAAAACAGTGCAGAATTGGGCAGAGGGATTACGAGAGTTGCCTCTATACTGGCTCGCTCTGATTGGATATGTGCTGATTAGTGAGTTATCGGAATTATCGGAAGACGATCAAGACCAGCATATTACCGCAAAGCAATCTTGACAAAGCCCGCGCAAAACCGTAAAATGAAATCAGGCAATAAGTATCACACAGATGAGGAGTGAATTCCAATGAATGCTGATCCGTCTTTTAAGCGAACTGCGAAGGATAATGTATTTACGCATCTCTTTCAGGATCGCGAGTATGTGCTGAAACTCTATTATGCCCTGCACCCGGAGACCAAAGAGCATATTACGGAGGATATGATTCACATCGTCACGCTCGAGAATGTCATGGTGAACGCCATCTACAACGATCTCGGGTTCACGGTGGGTGATCAACTCGTGGTTCTCGCGGAGGCGCAATCCACATGGTCGGTGAATATTCTCATTCGCGCCTTGCTGTATCTGGCACAGACGTATCACGATTACATCGGAGAAAAGGAGCTCAATCTATACGGAAGCAAAAAGCTTGCCATACCAAGACCGGAGGTTTATGTCATCTATACCGGAAAGAAAAAGCTGGAAAAGAACGTCTATTCGCTTTCGGAAGAATTCTTCGCCAATCCGCAAGGCAAAGCAAGCGATTTGGATTTGAAGATTCATGTGCTGACGGAAGGCCAGGAAGGCGACATCGTTTATCAATATATCACGTTTACGAAGGTATTTGATGAACAAACGCGCCTGTACGGCAAGACGCTGAAAGCGGTCACCGAGACCATACGGATATGCATAGACAGAAATATATTGAGAGAGTATCTATCCAAACACGAGCAGGAGGTTAAAAACATTATGATTAGCTTATATGACGAAGACCAAATCAAGGCGGCTTATGACAAGGACAAAATCGAAGAAGGTATGGCCAAAGGCATGGAAAAAGGCCGCGCGGAAGGCAAGGAACTACAGGCACGGGATACTGCGTATGAACTTCGAAAAATGGGACTGACGACAGAAAATATCGCCAAGGCTGTCAAAGTCAGCGTATCCACCGTGCAACAGTGGTTCTCGGAGCCGGGTTCGGCGGTGGCAAGCTAATTCAACAGGAATATGTGCCTTTCATCGAAGCCGGGAGTACCGGCTTCTTTGTTTTACATCGAACCGGTGATTTATTTTTTTTAGAAGATGTGCCCCAAAAAATCTTGTAAATTGCAATAACAAGTTGAGCATTTGTGAAATAGGAAATCCCTAAAAAAT
>CAZMAM010000059.1:0-2153 GCA_964564305.1 uncultured Eubacteriales bacterium | reverse complement strand
TATTTTTCAACATTTTTTCATCTATCTTTGTTAATCAAGTGGCAAACTCGGGAAGAAATGGCGGTAAATAATTTGTGAACATCGCACGGATAAATATCTCTATTGATAAATATCTCTATTATACTACACACCCGTATGCACCTAAAATTTTGCGGTGTTCCGTCCCAAATTTTCCGGCTGGTTCTACTCCCAAAATCGCAAAAAAGTGATATAATAAACGATAACAAAACAAGGACAGGGCAATACGGTATAAAAATTGTCGTTCGTGAAGCAAAGAGCGGATTTTTCCTCGGATGAAACAAAAACCGCAGGAAAACCTTTGTGTGTTCGCGAGGACTTTTGGCTAAATTACGGAAAATATGCCAGCATATGACGTACAAAGCCGTTAGGCGGTCATTGAGCGGTGTTGCCCTAAATTGCGAAAAAGACGCAAAGCCGCTCGGGCAGGCCTTGCGCGCAAACCCGGTCTTTGTGCGGTATTGCTATAGAAAAACGAAGAAAAAATGCGAGGCGGCGGCCCGAAAATCATTGGCGAAAACGGTTTTCCGGTCGAAATGAACGGAATCTATGCAAAGGAGAAAACAATCATCATGCCTGCCAAAACCAAAACACGGTACGTGTGCTCCGCGTGCGGATATGAAAGCCCGAGATGGACCGGGCAATGCCCTTCCTGCGGGGAATGGAACCGTATGGAGGAAGTCGCGGATGCGCCCGTTGCGCAAAAGCGAACCGTGCGCAGCGCAGCGCTGCCCGGCAAATTGAGCGAAGTGGATATGGCGGAAGAAGAATTCCGCCTGCCCACCGGAATTACGGAATTGGACCGCGTACTGGGCGGAGGCATCGTCCCGGGCGCGCTGATGCTGCTGGGGGGAGATCCGGGTATCGGCAAAAGCACCCTGTTGCTTCAGGTCTGCCGCGGGATGAAGGATAAAGAAATTCTCTATGTTTCCGGAGAAGAATCCGCGCGGCAAATTGCCCTTCGCGCCCGCCGCCTGGGCGTGAGCGGCGACAAGCTTTCCATACTGTGCGAAAACGATATGGATACGGTGCTCGCCACCGCCGAACAGTTCCGGCCGCAGCTGCTGATTGTGGATTCCATTCAAACCATGACGCTTTCCGCCATTACTTCCGCCGCAGGCAGCGTGGTTCAGGTTCGGGAATGCACGGCCGCCGTTATGCGCACGGTAAAAGCGCTGGAAATTCCGTGCTTTCTGGTGGGGCACGTCAACAAAGACGGCGCTATCGCCGGGCCGAAAGTGATGGAACATATTGTGGACTGCGTACTCTCATTTGAGGGAGACCGCCATTCCACATACCGGCTGTTGCGCTGTGTGAAGAACCGGTACGGCTCCGTCAGCGAAATCGGTGTGTTCGAAATGCAGGAAAAAGGGCTTTCTGAAGTTCCCAATCCCTCCCAAACACTGTTGTCCGGCCGGCTGGAAAATGTCAGCGGAACCTGCATTTCATGTGTGATGGAAGGAACCCGTCCGCTTCTTTCGGAAGTACAGGGCCTGGTTACCCCAACCGGTTTCGGCAATCCCCGGCGCATGGCCACCGGTTTTGATCTCAACCGGCTGAATCTGCTGCTGGCGGTGCTGGAAAAAAGAACCGGATTCTTTTTTTCCGCGCTGGACGTCTATGTCAATGTGGTGGGCGGGCTGCGGTTGGATGAACCGGCGGCGGATCTCGCTGTGGCCTTAGCGTTGATTTCCGGGTTAAAAGATACTCCGCTTTCGCATGAACTGATGGCGTTCGGAGAAATCGGGCTGGCGGGAGAGGTGCGCGCCGCCGAAAACGCCGCCCAGCGGGTCGCGGAAGCGGCCCGTCTCGGATTTACCCATATTGTGATGCCCGCCCATAATCTTCAGGCCATCCCAAAGACGCCCGGAATAACCCTCACGGGAGTACGCACGGTGAGAGAGGCCTGGACTGCCGTGCGCCCATAACCGCATTCCTCTGCGCGGATTTTTCTCCGGAAACATAGAGGATTTCTTTATCCTTCATCCCGCAGCAGATCTGAAGCAATAGGGCGCTTATGCCGAAAAGGCAAAAAAGAACCCCCGATTTCGATACACGCTGTACCGAAATCAGGGTTTGTTTGGTGCGGATAAGAGGACTTGAACCTCCACCGAGTTGCCCCGATTAGAACCTGA
>CAZMAM010000058.1:0-2320 GCA_964564305.1 uncultured Eubacteriales bacterium | reverse complement strand
GTCAGGCGCAAGTCGTTACCACGACTGGGCAGTTACAAGCCCATTCCCTTTAGGGAATGGGTAGTTGACTTGTATAATACCGAATGACGTTCAGGTAAATGTAACCGCAATAACCGATACCGCTGCATTTTTCCGATCGCCGTTTTTTGTTTTATGAACATTTCGGCGGCGTTTTACGGGATAGTGTTTCAGCCATTACCGCAGCCGGCCGGCTTATCGCTTTGTTGTCTGCGGCACTGTCACGGAAAAGCGGCGTTATCGGTTAGAAGAAAGGATGATTTTTGTGAACAAAGAAACCGTAGTTACTGATGAAGGTTTACACCGATTAGAGCAGGAATTGGAACAGCTCAAAACGGTAAAGCGCAAGGAAAATGCGGCCAAAATTAAAGTGGCGCTTTCTTTTGGCGATCTTTCGGAAAACAGCGAATACGATGAGGCGAAAAACGAGCAGGCAATTACTGAGGCGCGCATCGCCGAAATTGAAGCTATGCTCAAGAATATTCGCGTAGTGGATGAAAGCCAGCTGACCGACGATGTGGTTGATGTCGGGCTGACGGTGTGTATTGAGGATTTGAATACCGGTGAAACGAAAATATATAAATTGGTTGGATCTTCCGAAGCGGATCCGTTAAACGGAATGATATCCGATGAATCTCCCATCGGAAAGGCACTGATTGGGAAACGGGTGGGCACCGCCGTTGAAATTGAAGTTCCCGCCGGTGTATTACATTATCAAATAATCAAAATTTCCAAGTAGGAGAATCCCGATTATGCACACAGAAGAAAATTTGCCGGAGGATATAAACGGGCAGCAACTGAGTGAATTGCTTCAAATTCGCCGGGATAAACTCACGGCGCTTCAAGCGTCGGGAGCCGATCCTTTTGTTATTACACGGTATGATCGCACCCATATGACGCAGGATATTGTCCTTCACTTTGATGAGTGGGAGGGCAGGGATGTCACCGTTGCCGGGCGAATGATGACCCGGAGAAATATGGGAAAAGCCTGTTTTGCGGATATTTTGGACGGGAGCGGAAAAATTCAGGTATACGTTCGCATCAACGATGTGGGAGAAGACGAATATGCCGCTTTCCAAAACTGGGATGTCGGGGATATCATCGGGGTTAAAGGCCGTGTGTTTCGCACGCGAAGGGGAGAAATTTCCGTTCACGCCGACGAGGTCACGTTGCTTTGCAAATCCCTGTTACCGTTGCCGGATAAATTTCACGGCTTAAAAGATACGGATACCCGGTATCGCCAGCGGTATTTGGATATGATTGTCAACCCGGAGGTTCGGGATACCTTTATTAAGCGCAGTCAAATTATCGCGCTGATTCGCAAATTTTTGGACGGCCGCGGATTTTTGGAAGTAGATACCCCTGTATTGCATACTTTGGAAATCGGTGCTGCGGCGCGTCCTTTTGTCACGCACCACAATGCGCTGAACATCGATATGTACCTTCGCATAGAAACCGAGCTTTACCTGAAGCGTCTGGTTGTCGGCGGGTTCGAAAAAGTGTATGAAATCGGTCGCATTTTTCGCAACGAGGGTATGGATACCAGTCATAATCCCGAATTTACCTCTATTGAGTTATATCAGGCTTATACCGATTATCACGGTATGATGGAACTGGTCGAATCGCTGTACAGTCTGTTGGCTCGCGAAATTTGCGGGGGAGAGACCGTTACTTATCAGGGCAATGAAATTTCCATGGCTGCTCCTTGGAAAAAAATGACCATGGTGCAGGCCGTCAAAGAGTATGCGGGTGTGGATTACGCCGAATGGAAAAGCGATGAGGACGCCCGCAAGGCGGCGGCGATGCACGGCG
Organism: uncultured Eubacteriales bacterium; assembly: GCA_964564305.1. Taxonomy (GTDB): domain Bacteria; phylum Bacillota; class Clostridia; order Oscillospirales; family Acutalibacteraceae; genus RGIG1959. The sequence goes on along the minus strand of CAZMAM010000058.1, from coordinate 490 downwards.
TTCCCTTTGAAAATAACGCGGCCACGAAAGGTGAACTGTTGGCGGGGTTTTTCGATCGGTTTGTGGAGGATAAACTGATTCAGCCGACTTTCATCTATGATTATCCTGTTGAGGTTTCTCCTCTTGCCAAAAAGAAACCGGAAAATCCGGAATTTACCGAGCGGTTTGAATTCTTTATCGGGGCGCACGAAATGGGCAACGCTTTTTCCGAACTGAATGATCCCGTGGATCAGCGGGCGCGCTTTGAAAAACAGGTTAAAGAGAAGCGGGCGCAGGGCGCGAACGCTTCCGTAGATGAAGATTTTCTCACTGCTCTGGAGTATGGGATGCCGCCTACCGGAGGGCTTGGTTTTGGTTTGGATCGTTTGGTCATGCTTTTGACCGACAGTCCCTCTATCCGCGATGTCTTGTTGTTCCCAACGATGAAACCTTTGAACCCGTAAGTCGATTTTTACAGGCGCTATGAGGTTCTATGACAGACTATAAGGAT
>CAZMAM010000057.1:0-2488 GCA_964564305.1 uncultured Eubacteriales bacterium | reverse complement strand
ATTCAATCGTCAGTGTTCGAGTAGCGTGTTCAACTTATTATTGCAATTTTCGTTGAAAATATTCTTTAATCTGCGCAAGTTTAACTGCTGCTCAAAATTTCCCACAGCAGGGACGCAACTTTCGGAAGCGCTTGCAACTCTTCCGGAGTTGCGTCTTTGCGGTTCGCCACAACGTTTTTTACAAATTCAAACAGCAAAGCTTTCAAATTAGCTATCCTCGCAAAATCTTCTTCCATGGTATTCTCCTTCATTCCGTCAAATATTGCCGTATATTTCCCTTAATCAAACTTGAAAACTACCGACTTTTTATACATCGACACTCCGGTGTCCGGAATTGAAAATGCTAAAGGCGAATCGTAAACAACTTGACTGTAATATTCATCACCGCCAATCAATACACAGTTAGAAAAATGTTCTATTGGGCGGTCAAGACATATCACCCGCACGGCGTTCTTGCCGTTTCTCACGACAAATTCACGCTCGACCGTGTATTTATTCGTCTTTGCCATCCTCATCCTTTCTCGATTTCTTGCAAGATGTCTTTCATCAGCGCGTCTATGCTGTCGTAATCCTCCAAGTAAAAGAGTTTTCCTTCGTCAAAGCCGTTATATTCTATAACGATTGCGTTCCATGGAGGTGGAAACAATTCTGGTAAAAAATATCTGGTTTCAGAATAGGCAAACACTCTTTTTCCATTCTTTTCAGTAATGCCATACGAATTTTTCAGATTGTCAACGACCTGCCTATATATCTCCTGTGGGCTTAAGTTCGTCTCCATTAAGGTCATAATGTTTAATTCCTTTCTTGCCAGTCGATATTTTGTAATAGGCTCCGCCGTGGTGACTTCGTTCTTCCGGATGATACATCAACAGCCCATCCCCGCCGAAATTTGTTTTGTAACCCCCGCCATCTTCAAAGGACACATCTTGGAAATTGCCATCGGAAAGCGGCTTCACATCGCACCCTTTTTCTTCCAGCGCCTTTTTCAGGCTTTTTGGCGTGTATGTTCCAAGCTTTTTTGGATGCTCGGCTAAATCATACAGGAATTTTTTCGCATCAGAATCATCTCCGCCTCCCGGCGGTGTGGGTGTATGTCCTTCTCCGCCTCCCGGTGGAATTGGCGGGAGGAAACCGCCTCCCGTGCCTCCTGCACGAACAGACGACCCCGTAATGCCCTCAATCTTCATCCTCTCTTCAATCTTATCACTTTCTTCCGCCGCCGTCCAGCGCTTTGTCCAAATATCTTGTACACGCTTGCCGCTGCCCGGGTCGTATTCCACGGTGCACCGGCAGTTCTCGTGACGCTTGTACACATCGGCGGGCACTTCGCCGGGATAATTGTACGTCCCCGCCTTGGCGGCGCACCACTTGCAGACTTTGCCGTGCGCCTTGCGCACAATCTTCGGACGCAGCCCCGCCTTGCTCTGAAACTCGGCATTTTGCTTCACCGTGTCGTCCACGATGTGCTGACTGAAATTCACCACCGGCTCGCCCAGTAACCATTCGGCGTCTTTAACGTCATCGTACTCCGCAAACTTGGTAATCAGCCCTTCTGCCCGCTCTTCATCGAAAGGCGCGGTCACCGCGTTCAGCCCCAGCCCCGCCTGCTCGTTCAGACGCTTTTGCACTGCGGCGGCAGATTTTGAAACAATGTCGTAATCCGCTTTCAACGCGTCCCGAATCAAGCCCTCGGCAAACTCCTTGTCGATGTGTTCCGGAAGCTCGCCCGTCACCGAGGCAAACGCGCTTGCGAGGTTCTGCCCCGTGCGGACAGCCAAATCGTACGCATCCCTGTATGAAACGCTCGCACCCTTTGCGGAGCCGCTCCCGTCACCACCGGATGCCTGACTTTTCGGCCCGTGTATCTTGTCCCAGCACGCCAGAAACTTTTTGTCCTCTTCGGTGGTGCCGACAAATCTGTCCATCAGCTGCTGCCGAAGCTTCTCACACTAAATATCCGTAACACCAAGAGCAGGACAGAAAATCCACAAGAAGCGGTTACTAATACTACAAACAGTTATATCCATCAACAGCATAAGGAAAAATCGAAGATAAAAAAACAACCGAGAAATTCCCGGTTGTTTGGTGTTGGCATCTGCCTATCTTTCCAGGTCGCTTCCAACCAAGTATTTTCGGCGCAAATGAGCTTAACTTCCGTGTTCGGGATGGGAACGGGTGTACCCTCACCGCTATCGACACCAACTCATTCAGAGATACTCACGAAAACGCAAATACCCTGAAAACTGAATAAAGCCAGATGCTGTGAAACCCCTATGATTCTCACCGTTATATTCCAATGACCAAAAAGGTCAAGCCCTCGGTTTATTAGTACCGCCTGGCTAAATATGTCGCCATACTTACACACGCGGCCTATCACCATGTAGTCTTCATGGAACCTTACCTGATTACTCAGTGGGATATCTTATCTTGAGGTCGGCTTCACGCTTAGATGCTTTCAGCGTTTATCCGTTCCGCACATAGCTGCCCA
>CAZMAM010000056.1:0-2691 GCA_964564305.1 uncultured Eubacteriales bacterium | reverse complement strand
GATCTCTATGGATTTTTAATATTTAGGTGTTCAAGTTGATTTTACAATGCGCGAATAAATTTTTGTCGGATGAAATAACATTTGCGTCATAGGGAGGGGATTGCGATTATTCTTTATGCGATGAGCGATATTCACGGTTGTTTGGAAGCGTTTGAAGACGCTTTGGAATTGGTGGACTTTTCGGGACAAGGCAAATTGTTGCTTCTCGGTGATTATATTCACGGCGGAGGCGATTCGTATGGCGTTTTGGAGCGCTTGATTCATCTGCAGCGAAAATATCCGGAGCAGGTGATTCCTCTGCTGGGAAATCATGAGGAAATGGCACTCTCGGGTATAATTCCGATAAACTGGGATCGCTACGGCAGGGAAGACGGGGGCTTCGGCGAGGAGAGAGAGGAAAAATATTTTCGTTGGCTGGAATCGCTCGATCGGTTTTATGTGCAGGATCATTTTATTTTCGTTCATGCCGGTATAGAGGAAGAATTGGAGGATTCGTGGGAGTATTCCGCCGATACGGTTTTCACCGAAAAATATCCTGCGCAAACGGGGCACTTTTTTGAGGATTGGGTCATCGTTGCCGGGCATGTGCGAACCTCGGAAATTGCCGGGGATCCGCGGTATCACGATATCTACTTTGACGGACAGAGTCACTACTACATCGATGGAGACGTACTTTCGTCCGGAGAAATACCGGTGCTGAAAATTAATACGGAAACAAAGCAATGTTACCGTGCCGGTATCAGCGGAGATCGCTTAATCTTGCCTTTTGATGAGGAGGCTCATACAAAATGCACTATGCGATAAGCGATATTCACGGTTGTTACGCACAGTATTTAGCGATGCTGAGGATCCTTTCTTTTCGGGAATCGGATACCCTATATGTTCTGGGAGACTGTGTAGATCGTGGCCCCGCGCCGATGGCATTGCTTATAGATATGATGAGCCGGCCAAATGTTATTCCGATCATGGGAAACCATGAATTGTTGACGCTGTTTCTATTGCGTCAACTGACCGAGAAGATCACGGTATCTTCCATAGAGTCTGTGCTCAATATGGAGATGGTTTCTCTTTTATCGGATTGGCTTGCCGATGGCGGAGAAACGACATGGAGGGATTTTCAGAAACTTTCCATCGAGCAGCGCACGCTTGTTGCGGATTATTTAGGGGAATTTTCACTCTATGAAGAGTGTACCGCTTGCGGTCAGTCTTATTTAATGCTGCACGGCGGGTTAGAACCATTTGTGCCCGAAAGGCCGGTGGAGGAATACGATTTGGCAACGATCTTATTATCCCGCCCGAATTACGATAAACCGTATTTTTCGGATAAATTCACCGTAACCGGTCACACGCCAACGCTGTTAGAACCCGGAAACAAGGGCTCCGTCATTCGTAAAAACAATCATATTGCAATCGATTGCGGTTGTGTGTTTGGCGGCAATTTGGCCGCATTTTGCTTGGAAACGCAGGAGGAATTTTACGTGCGGGGTATATCCGGCTCTTCCTAAAGTATCTGCCTTGAAATCTCCGTCCGTGAACCGATGGCGGACGCAGGGAATGCCTTATGCCAGACGGCAGTGATTTCACGGGCAAATAATGCTGCAAAAATTTCGTAAAATCCTTGCATTTGTCAAAGAAATACGTTATACTATCAACAGTTTCAGCGGAAAGGAGCACCCTCCGATGAGTAAAGTAATGGTATTTTCTCATTTTATGGGGGGGGGGAGTTTGTAATTTTTTAAGGATTAAGCACACATTACAGTATATATCGGCAAATGATGTATACTGTGATGTGTGTTTTTTGTGCCGACAATGAAGCGGGGCCTTGCATTGAAAAATGCGCTCCGTTTTATTGTCGGCTTATTTATTTTTTGGGAGGGCATATGCAATGGATGTAAGTGTAGACAGGTGTTATTATCACAATGACAGGCCTTCGGTAGCGGTGTGTTCCATATGCGGCGCCGGTATTTGCCAAGATTGTACGGCAAACAATAATGGCCAGATCGTATGTGTACCGTGTTTCAACAAACTTTTAAAAGAGGATCATCGGGAATATCTTCGGCAGGCCAAAGCAGCGGGAGGATGGAAAAATAAGTTTACTACGGCCAGAGAATTTATTCTCCCGGGTATCATTGGTTTGATTCTTGCAGTTTTAGGGTGGGTTGCTGCATTTCACGTCAGTTATTCCCCCGATCACATTTTCTTTTTTGTGTGTATGGGGTTTATAGACAGTTATGTTATGTTTACGGTTCCCTTTGGGATTAGTTTTGTGCACTACATGCTATATTATGTGTTCGGCTCAAGGATTTACCGTTCTTCTTTCATTGAAGCTTTAGCTGAATTTTTGCATTTGTTCATTTATGCTTCAACTTTGCTCTGGAGTTGGATTTATTTTCCCATTATTCTCATTCGTTTTTTGCTCAAGATGAAAAAAGAGAAGCAGTCGAAAACCGAATAACAGAATAATTTAAGATGATTATTCGAGTTGTACGAAACAATCGGGGGCGTTGCCATTCAAGAATATGGGCGGTCATACTTGAAGATTTTGGCATTACTATGGCGGCGGAGCTGATTGTGTTTTTCCCTTTGCCTAGAAATTCTGAAAAATCCAAAGGAGATGTGTGATTATGAAGATTAATGGTGACCTCTAAAAACTCCTGTCTAAAGGCAAAAATTTCGTCAATTTAATATCTT
>CAZMAM010000055.1:0-3078 GCA_964564305.1 uncultured Eubacteriales bacterium | reverse complement strand
AAATAATAAATGCCAACAAGTCAATCTTGTGACATTTATTATATGCTTTCACGCATTATTTTAATTTGCCAAAAAGCACTTGCAAAATATTGCACAATCGAGTATAATAATCGCAGTGAGAAGAGATATACTTTTTGTATCCAATATGTATGCCGGTGTGTTGGAATTGGCAGACGAGGTGGACTCAAAATCCATTGCCAGCGATGGCGTGCGGGTTCAAGTCCCGCCACCGGCACCAGACTAGGTCAGGCTCGAAAATGCTTGGTTTTCAGGCATTTTTGGGCTTTTCTTTTTGCCCACAGCGGGCCTCGTAATTCGGAGGGTCACAGCTTTGTGCTCAATTTATCCTCAAATTTTATAGGAACATCGGAGGAACATTGGGTTTGCCGCGACGGGATATACACCGATGATCGCATTGGCGGAGTCAACTTTGGAGCTGAAATTCAGGTGGGTATAAATGTTTGATGTAGTGGAAATACCGCTGTGACCTAACCACTCGTGAATGTCTTTCAGACTCACTCCATTTGCGTACAGAAGACTCGCGCAGCTATGCCGGAAATCATGAAATCGAATCTTTCGCATACCGTTCTTCTCCTAATACCAGCGTGAAATGCTGGAGATGTATTTCGGCTTCACAAATTCTTCGATTTCATTGACATAGATGTAACCACTGTATTTCTTGCTATTCATCTTATTGCACAGCTCCCTGTTTACATCCTACTTGGCCTGTATGCGGTACAACAGTTTCACACTCGACTGCATCATGTCCAGCCAATCAAGAAGGAACCTGGTGAACGGGATGTCTGCCAGTGCGATCCTTTCAGGATGAGCGTGTTCCTCGAACTGACGCTCTAATTTTGCCTTCATTTCTTTACGTGCCTGCGTCAGCAAGGCTTCGGCACGTTTCTTGTTCCCTTTTACGGGAAGTCCGGTGCTTTTCGACGGCTTTCGTCCAATTCCACTTCATTTTCCGGCTTTTTGGTGTCCGGAATCAGTTTTTTTACTAATTTTTCAAGAAATCCGGAAAGCGGCAGCATGAGTGCTGTACAAAGTATGTTGAATACCGAGTGTATGACGGCTATTCCCATGGGAGACGCCGGAGCGTCGAGAATGGCTGGTGCGAAAATCGCCCGCAGAAAAATGAACACAGAAATCCTTCCAATCACATTAAAGGACAGGTGTACCAACGCCGCCCTTTTCGCATTTTTATTCGCTCCTACCGAGGAGATCAGCGCAGTCACACATGTGCCGATGTTTTGTCCCATAATAATAGGAACTACCACATCGTAGGATACCTGTCCCGTGACGGCAAGCGCCTGTAAAATGCCCACGGAAGTGGAGCTTGACTGAATTATTGCAGTGAGGACCGTTCCCGCAAGAACACCGAGAATGGGATTTTTGAAAAGGACAAACAGGTTCTGAAATGCGGGAACATCCCGCAGACCCGCAACCGATCCGGACATCGTTTCTATTCCAAACATCAGCGTTGCAAAGCCGAGAAGGATAAGCCCCGTATCTTTCTTCTTATTGCTTTTCAGGAACATATAAAAGATGATACCGATTAGCGCCAGAACGGGCGCAAAGGAGGACGGTTTTAAAAGGTTTACAAACAAATTTCCGCTGTCAATCCCGGCCAGACTCAAAATCCACGCCGTCACCGTAGTCCCGATATTCGCCCCCATTATGACGTTGATCGCCTGACTGAGCGTCATTAGCCTCGAATTGACAAAGCCGACTACCATGACTGTAGTTGCGGACGAGCTTTGTATCACGGCCGTGATTCCAAGTCCTGTAAGCAGCCCCGCAATCCTGTTTGTAGTCAGCTTTCCCAAAAGTGAGCGGAGTTCGTTTTCCGCGCGGCGTTCCAGCGCCTGCCCCATGATATTCATACCAAAGAGGAACAGGCTCAATCCTCCCACAAGTGTTAATATTTCGAAAATATCCATAACGCTTGATTCCTTTCTTCTGTTCTACATGGATATGCTACCAAATCTTCATCAAATCCGTTATCACAGTTTTGTAAAGCTCCTGTAAAGTCAAAAGCCGCGGACGATGCCGCGGCTTTTCGTTTCAATCGTTATTCGGAGTTATTTGTTTTCAAAGTATGAGGAAATGTCACCGTAATCGTTGTACCGCCGTTTTCCACGCTTTTCAAGTCGATCTGAGCATTATGAAGCTTTGCGCCGTGCTTTACAATGGAAAGACCAAGACCCGTTCCGCCGAGTTCCTTAGACTGGCTCTTATCCACCCGATAAAAGCGTTCAAAGATTCGCTCCTGATGTTCCGGCGGGATACCGATTCCGGTGTCGGCAACCGAAAGGACAACGCCGTCGCTCTCATTTTTTACAGTCACGGAAACGCTTCCGTTTTTACGGTTATATTTGATGGCATTGTCACAGAGATTGAAAACAATGCTCTGCAGGATCTGTGGAATACCTTCCATGACAGAGGATCTTCCGTCAAGCGTTAGGGTTACATGCGCGTTTTCCGCCTCAGCCTGCAGTGACTGCACCGTTTCTTCAGCAATGACAAAAAGGTCAGTCTCCTCCCGCTTCATATCATCCGCACCCTCGTCCAGATGAGAAAGGCGGATAATATCCTCCACCAGCCGGATCATGCGCTGCGCTTCATCCTGAATACGAATATAGATGCCCATCTTGTCTTTCTCTTTGACAACACCGTTCGCCAGAAGTTCAGCCGAACCCGCAATGGTGTGCATCGGCGTTTTTAATTCATTGGAAACATTTGCCGTAAACTCCCGCCGCAGCCGTTCGGCCTTTTCTTTCTCCGTGACATTGAACGCCAAAAGGACCGAACCAGAGGGAATATCTCCGTTTTTTACAGGGCTTAGAAGCAGTTGATAGCGGTCGCCCGCCAGGTTAACTGTTCTTTCATCACGACATCCCGCTCCCGCGCTCTGAAGCAAATCGGCAATTTGAGGACTGGCGCTGAAAGAAAGAAGATGCCGCCTGATGCAGGGAGCCGTAACCCCAAACAATCGTTTTGCCGCACGATTGATTCCGAGCACATTTCCCTGGGCGTTCAGGAGAATGATGCCTTCGGTCATATTCTCTGTTA
>CAZMAM010000054.1:0-4818 GCA_964564305.1 uncultured Eubacteriales bacterium | reverse complement strand
GTCGACCTCTAGCGTGACAGGCTAGCGTTCTAACCAGCTGAACTACCGGGCCATCTGATGGCAGCCGCAAGAAACGACAATCGTCATTATAACGGTTATCGGCCGTTTTGTCAATACATTTCCCTTGGCAATCTTCAAATATTTTCCGAAGAGTTAAGGCAATACAGCACAAAGATTGTCGTGCGTGAAGCAGGAGTGGATTTTACGTCAGATGAAACGAAAACCGCAGGGACACCTTTGTGTATTCGCGAGAAATTTGAAAAATATGACGGAAAAGACGCCCAGCCGTTGGGCAGGCATTGCGCGGCAGAAGCATTGTTCGGCAGCCGGTTTTTGTGCGGTGTTGCCCTCAAGAAGATACCGCGCATTGTCTCAAATAATGCATGGTTTTAGGCAATATGCCGGTTAATTCCCGTTACGGCTGTCGGTGCTGTGAAAATATTTCCAAACCGATTTTGCGGCGGATTCGGTCAATCCGCTCACCGTGTTCAGTTCCTCCCGACTTGCTTCGGATACCGCTTTAACCGATCCGAAGTGTCTGAGCAATAATTTGGCGCGCGCTTCTCCGATACCGGGAATTTGTGTTAAGGTGGTGCCGATGAGACGGGATCGGGTCTTGCGGTGATAGCCGACGGCATACCGGTGTACTTCTTCCTGAATGGCGGAAACCAGTGAATACGCCGCCCGGTGGGATTGAACCGAAAGCTCCCTTCCTTCCGTCGTAATGGCTCGGGTTCGGTGATGCCCGTCTTTCACCAAACCGAACAGCGGAATATTTTCTTTTGCGTCTGCGAGAACGGCACGTACCGCGTTTACTTGGGCCTTTCCGCCGTCGAGGAGAATTAAATCCGGCAAAATACCGAACCCCTCTTCGCCTTTATGCGCCAGATATTCGGCCATTCGACGGGACAGTACTTCTCTCATGGCGGCGGGATCGTCTCCTCCGGCGGCTTCTTTAATGATAAAATGCCGATAATCTTTTTTTTTCGGCTTTCCGTTTTCGTAAACCACCATTCCCGCTACGGCGTTTTCCCCTGACGTATGGGAAATATCAAAACTTTCTATCCGCCGGGGAGGATTCGGCAATCCGAGCAGCGTGGTCAGTTCGTCCAACGCTACGGCTTCTCTGCCGCTCTGTCCCAGTCGGTCGGCCAGATGCTGGGCGGCGTTCTGACGACACATTGCCACCAATTGCGCCTGTTCGCCCTTTTGTGGGCGGAAAATACGCACGCGTCTGCCAGCCTTTTTACTGAAATACCGTTCCAGCAATTCGGGGTCATCCGGCAGGTTGTCCACGGTCAGCTGAGGCGGAATTGTCGGACGTGCGGAATAATATCGGCGGAGAAATTCTCCGAGATCCGCGCTTTCTCCTTCCATTTCCTCGGTAATGAATTCTTCGCGGTCGGTCAGAGATCCGCCGGTGAAGCGAAATACCTCAAAGCAGGAATACCCTCCGTTCCTGACGGCTGCAATGACATCCTGTTCTTTGACGCGGGACATAACCACTTTTTGACGGGAGTCCAGACGACGTATGGCGGCGATGCGATCGCGAAGTACGGCAGCACGTTCAAATTCCAGAGACTGTGCCGCCTGTGCCATTTGATTCTGTAAATTTTCCAGAACGGCGGCGCTTCCCTTTTTGAGCAATTCCACCGCGCCTGCCACCCGGTCGGCATATTCGCGTTCGGTGATTTTTCCGGTACACGGCGCGCAGCATTGACCGATATGATGATTCAGACAGGGACGTTCGGTTCGGGGCGGATGTTTTCCGTATTGTAATATTCGCGAACAGGTAGAAAGCCCGAAGGCCTTGTTGGCCTCATCTACCGCCTGCTTAATGCCATACGAACTCATATACGGCCCGATATCTTTTCCGCCGTCCGTGCTCGGCTGCTTGATGACGGAAAGTCGGGAAAAGGGTGGGGGAGAGATGTGAATATAATGGTAACCTTTATCGTCCTTGAGTAAAATATTGTATTTTGGAGCATACTGTTTTATCAACGAGCATTCCAGTACCAGCGCTTCGAATTCGCTTCCGACCACAATATAATCGAATCGGTCTACCCGAGAGACCATTTGCCGAACTTTTTCGGAATGTCCGGCCGGGGATCCGAAGTATTGGCTGACCCGGTTTTTGAGTGCTTTTGCTTTGCCGATATAAATGATTTTTCCGCTTTTATCCCGCATCAGATAAACGCCGGGAGAAAACGGTAACGCCATGGCGTCTTTGCGCAGTTGAGCGATTTTCTCGTTGACCAATACGGCTCACCTCTGGATTCGGGTAAGGGCGTTTATGCCGGCAAATTTTGCTTGACAAAACAGGGATAACCCGTTATAATAGACAAAACAGTTTGATCCATTAGCTCAGTCGGCAGAGCACCTGACTTTTAATCAGGGTGTCCGGGGTTCGAATCCCCGATGGATCACCATCATGATTTTTCCGAACCGCTCACCCTGTGTGATGGGTTCGGAATTTTTTAAGAGGTTTTTTTATGGATAATCGTGCAAAATCAATGGATACGATCGTTAACCTTTGTAAAGCGCGCGGATTTGTGTATCCCGGTTCGGATATTTACGGCGGGCTCGCTAACGCGTGGGATTACGGCCCGCTTGGCGTGGAATTCAAAAACAACATCAAAAAAGCATGGTGGAAAAAGTTTGTGCAGGAAAGCCCGTATAATGTCGGGCTGGACAGCGCAATATTAATGAATCCGCAAGTTTGGGTCGCATCGGGCCATGTCGGCAATTTTTCCGATCCCCTAATGGATTGCAAAAGCTGTAAGACACGCCACCGCGCCGATAAACTGATTGAAGACTCCGGCGTGAATCCGGCCGGGTGGAGCTTCGAAGAAATGAAAACTTACATCGATGAGCACGGCATCAATTGTCCGGAATGCGGCGCGCACGATTTCACCGATATTCGCACGTTCAACCTGATGTTTAAAACCTATCAGGGCGTAACTGAGGACGCCAAAAACGAACTGTACTTGCGTCCTGAAACGGCGCAGGGAATTTTTGTCAATTTTGCGAATATTCAGCGCACTTCCCGGCGGAAACTACCGTTTGGTGTAGCGCAGATCGGAAAAAGCTTCCGCAATGAAATAACGCCCGGAAATTTTATCTTCCGTATTCGGGAATTTGAACAAATGGAGTTGGAATTTTTCTGTCTTCCGGGTACCGATCTGGAATGGTTTGCTTTCTGGAAGGATTTTTGCCGGGACTGGCTCCTCTCGCTGGGGTTGAGAGCGGAAAATCTGAAGTTGCGGGATCACGAAGAAAAAGAACTTTCGCATTATTCCAAGGCTACGACCGATTTTGAATTTCTGTTTCCCTTCGGTTGGGGAGAATTATGGGGCATTGCCGACCGCACCGATTACGATCTCACACGTCACAGCGAATATTCCGGCGTGCGGCTGGATTATTTTGACAGTGAAACCGGCGAGCATATTGTTCCGTATGTGATTGAGCCGTCTCTTGGGGCAGACAGGGTCCTGTTGGCATTTCTATGCGATGCGTACGATGAAGAAGCGGTGAATGAAAAAGAAACCCGTTCGGTTCTTCGGTTGCATCCGGCGCTCGCACCCTATAAAGCGGCTGTTCTTCCGCTGTCCAAGAAACTTTCCGAACCCGCTATGCAAGTGCAAAAACGGCTTTCCGGTTTGTTTATGACAGATTATGACGACGCGGGATCCATCGGAAAACGGTATCGCCGTCAGGATGAGATTGGAACGCCCGTATGCATTACCTACGATTTTGACAGCCTCAAGGATGGTTGTGTCACGGTTAGGGATCGCGACACCATGGCGCAGGAACGCATATCCATCGACAAATTGGCGGATTATATGGCAGACAAAATAGCGTTTTGATTTTCCAATTATTCGTTTTATCCGGATTTTTCAGACGATCCCGGCACGGTTATCCGGCGTCGGGGTCGTTTTGCGTCTCAAATATTTCCGCAAAGTCGTGCCGCTCTCCGTTTGCCTTATAACCGGGAAAGGTATCCAAACAAACGGAATGGATGCTGTGAAAAATGCTGTTTTCGATATTGGGGTTCTGTTTTTTTAATTCTCGCAGAAGTTCTTTGATTTCTTTGCGTTTGGAAAGCCCGGCTTGCCGTACGGCATTTTCCGTAAATCGGCATGCGCATCCCAGGCATTGCAGCTGATTATACCGCTGCCACGCCAGAATATCCTGCTCTTTTATGCAATATAGGGGGCGGATCAGTTGCATGCCCTCAAAGTGGCGGCTGCGCAATTTCGGCGGCATTGCCTGAAGCTGGGAGCCGTAAAACATCCCCATGACCGTTGTTTCAATGACATCATTCATATGGTGCCCTAAGGCAATTTTGTTGCATCCGATGTCCTGCGCCTCACGGTACAGATATCCCCGCCGCATCTTTGCGCAGAGATAGCACGGGGAATGTTCTGTCTTTTCGGCAACCGAAAAAATGTTGGTCTGAAATATCCGGATGGGAAGTTCCAAGTGTATCGCGTTTTGCTCAATTATTTCGCGATTGGCCGGCAAATACCCCGGATCCATCACCAAATATTCGGCCTCAAAGGGTACCTCGCTAATGCGATGCAACAGCTTCATCAGAACCGCCAGAAGCAAAGAATCTTTTCCGCCGGATATACAAACGGCAATGCGGTCTTTCGGCTCAATCAGCCGGTATCGTTTCACGGCGCCGATAAAGGGATTCCAAAGCCGTTCCCGGTAGGTTTTCAGTATGCTGCGTTCCGCTTTTTGACAAATGGTATTCATATATGGTGACCTCTAAAAATTCCTGTCTAAAGGCAAAAATTTCGTCAATTTAATATC
>CAZMAM010000053.1:0-5031 GCA_964564305.1 uncultured Eubacteriales bacterium | reverse complement strand
GATTCAATCGTCAGTGTTCGAGTAGCGTGTTCAACTTATTATTGCAATTTTCGTTCTTTTTATTCCATCAAAAGTATATCATAATCCGACAAAAACCGTCAAGCATAATTTGGTGTTGTGTTTTTTTGGATTTCCGAGGACAACCCTGTAAGTGCCATCGTTCGGTAATGCCGGAAAAAAATCTTTTCTTGCATGGAAAAATGGTAAATTTGGAAAAATTGCTTGACATTGTATCGCATTTGTGATGTAATAGTAGACAGAAAAAGAGGTTGCTTTGGCGAATGCAGGTGCGTTTTCGCATTGGAGATGATTGGAGGTGTTACACAGTAAATGCTCTGAACGATTCGAAACAATGTGGCTCTCACAATGGCTGCGAAAATGGGCGGTTAAAAAATCGGCAGGAACCATCGTATCCCGTTTGACCTGTATCTCTTTGTGCCGCATATTTTTTCTAAAGCCTTTCAAAACCGCAACGGTTTTCGTTACGATTTTCGGCTGAATGGCCACTTCTGTACAAATTATGTATATATAATACTTCTTTAGAGTATCCGCCCGCCAAAAGGGAAATGATCCGTTGGTGAGCGGAATATTGGTGTGCAATTTCCGGCGTACAAACTACTTTTTGCTTGTTTTTTTGTGACGCAATATAGTCGGAATAATTAGGGCAACACTGCCCAAAAACCGTCTGTCGCGCAATGCCTGCCCATTTGTGGGCGTCTTGTCTGTAATTCGGCCAAAAATTCTCGCAAATACACCAAGGTTTCGCTGCGGTTTTTGTTTCATCTGACGAAACATCCGCTCCTGCGTTTGCACGCGATCTTTATGCGGAATTGCCTTAGAAACGCTCGAATTGTGTTGGCTGAGGCAACCAGATCTTGGAAATCAATAACTCTGACCGATCATCAGGCATAAAAACATACCATACCCATTTAGGGTTGGAGCATCCTGTGTTTTTTTTACATTGTCAGATGCATCGTCTTCGATACACCATGTTGGAGGAAATCATGCGCATACAACTTTCAGATCATTTCACATTCGGAAAATTATTAAAATTTACTTTTCCGTCTATGGTAACATCCGTATTTGTTTCTCTGTACGGCGTGGTAGACGGATTGTTTATTGCCAATTATTCGGGAAAATCTGCGCTGGCAGCAATCAACTTTGTCTATCCGATTTTGCATATACTTTCCACATTCGGGTACATGGTCGGCGCGGGAGGAAGCGCGCTTGTAGCAAAATTTTTAGGTGAGCAGAAACCGGAAAAGGCAAATCGGTTGTTTTCCCTGTTTGTTTACCTTTGTACCGCTCTTGGCGTACTGCTGACCGTCATCGGCTTTTTTGTGCTTCGGCCTCTGCTATCCCTGCTCGGCGCCAAGGGGGAAATGCTTGATCAGGCGGTTCAGTACGGGAATATTGTTCTCACCTCTTTAACTTTTTGGAATTTGCAATTCCTGTTTCAAATTTTCTTTGTCACAGCGGAAAAACCGAAGCTGGCGTTATATGTCACGGTGCTGGCGGGAATAACCAATATGGTGCTCGACGCTCTGTTTGTTGCTGTATTCAAATGGGGACTGATCGGAGCCGCTATCGCTACCGCAATAGGACAATTTGTGGGAGGCGGTCTTCCCTTAATATATTTTTTCAGCCGAAATAACAGTTTACTCCGGCTGGGCAAAGCGGAATTTGATGTACGATCGATGTGCAAAGGAATCTCAAACGGAACCGGAGAAATGTTATCGGGCATCTCAACCGCTCTTGTCGAATTGCTTTATAATGTACAACTGCTAAAATATGCGGGTGAAGACGGGGTTGCCGCTTACAGCATTATGATGTATGTTGGCATGATTTTTAACGGAATTGCTCTGGGGTATGTATCCGGATCGGCGCCGGTTGTCGCGTA
Organism: uncultured Eubacteriales bacterium; assembly: GCA_964564305.1. Taxonomy (GTDB): domain Bacteria; phylum Bacillota; class Clostridia; order Oscillospirales; family Acutalibacteraceae; genus RGIG1959. The sequence goes on along the minus strand of CAZMAM010000053.1, from coordinate 3,131 downwards.
TCATTACGGTGCGAAAGATTACGGAGAATTAAAAAGCCTGGTCAGGAAAGATGTGGTCTTGCTTTTGTCCAGCAGCGTCGCCATGTATGTTTTGTCGCTCATCCTCGCGAACCCGCTTTCGCGGCTGTTTGCCGGATACGATGCGGAATTGTACGCCATGACATTGCACGGATTTAAGATTTTTGCCATTTCCTTCCTGTTTATGGGCATGGGCTTCTTTGGTTCCTCCTTCTTTACCGCGCTGAACAACGGGCTGATTGCCGCGATACTGTCATTTCTGCGAACGTTCGTTTTTGATGTGGCGTGTGTTTTTCTGCTCCCGTTAATCTGGGGCTTAGACGGTATATGGGGGTCTGCTGCCCTGGCACAGGGATTGGCCATGCTATGTACCGTAATTTTCCTAATCGCTATGCGCAAGAAATACCGCTACGCCTAAATGCTCTACACCTGATTGTTTAAAAGTTAAAACCGCCAATTTGGATCGAATTAAGACCATTAGAGACCCGAATAATGACGGAAAGACAAGCATTATTCAGTTAAAAAATGATAAAGGCATTGGAAATCAATGTTTTTTGACCGAAATAGAAGAAAATCCGTCAAATTTTTCACCGGCAAATTTGTTTGGTTGCACAAAATCCTGCATCAAAACCCACTCATGCAAGAAGAATACCAATGATCGGGAAAATCGAGTGAAAAACAGTGAAAATACCTAAAGTTTATTCTATATTATCCGTTTTAATTGGAACATAGCGAACAGATTCGTGTGAAAAACCGGTGGATAACCTGACCTTTTCCACACCATAAAACGCAATGGATTGATGACATCTTCTCTGCCAAAGTATGGCATTATTTGTAAAAAATAGACAAAATCCATAATTCATTCCTGTTTGACATGCATGGTTCGTTTGTGTATAATAAGCGCAATGATTCCAATATCTTGTGGCTATCTTGTGACAAAGCCGGATGCAAGAAATCTTTCATGTTTGGGCTTAAACAGGTTTATTTGGGTATATCGCTTGAACATGACGGTATGCGCAATGACTGCAGTTACCGATATGCCTTAAAACAGGGAATCATACCAAAGATCGCCCTCCGCGCGTTCGGCGCAGCTCAAAACCGGGCCATCGAGGCGGTCTGCGGCTGACGAATCCGGTCAGTCGCGGGCAGGTGTCCTTTCCGTTCGAAACGGCTGTTTTGTAAAGCCGGGCAATATTGCGTAACGGAAACAGCGAACCTGTTCAAAGGGAAGGGAGATTGGATGAAAAAAACAAAAAAGATCACGACTCGAATTTTCCGGTTCTTACAGGGCAGATTCATGGCGGGATCGGCGTTGCTGATGGCCATTGCTCTGATGTTGATCTACGCAACGGTGAATATGCGCACGGTCAGCATTTCGGACGGCAATCAGCAGCAAAATCTGATGAGCACATCCACCGATTCCGGCGCGATTCTGAGAGTAGCCGGTTTGGAATTGGATAATGCGGATATTGTGACGGCGGATTGGCAGTTCGCCCGGGCGCAAATCAATGTCGACCGTGCTTTTACGGTGGTTCTTTCCGTGGACGGAGTATCCCGTACCGTAGATATGACAAAAGGTACGGTAGCGGATGCCTTGCAAAAAGCGGACATTACCTTAGGCCAGGACGACACACTCAGTCTTCCGCCTGAAACCGTATTAACCGAAAACACCACTGTTACGGTAGACCGAGTCACTTATCGGGAACGTGAAGAGATTTCTGAAATCCCCTACGGTTCCAACACCGTGGAACGCACGGAATTGCCTCTGGGAGAAACGCAGGTTGTGACATCCGGCGTGAACGGCGAAAAAGTAACCGTGTACCGGGATAAGTTAATCAACGGAAAAGTTGTGGAAAGTTCAGTCATCAGCACAACGGTTACTGAAGACCCGGTGGACGAAATTATTGCCGTAGGCACATATGAGGCGCCCGCTGTACCCCCTGCCCCCCCTTCGGAAAGCGGTAGCAGCGGTTCAACGGGCGGATTTACGCTGGATTTTGAGTATACTGCGGTTTATCACGGTTCCGGGACCGCGTATACCACGGAAAACGATCCTGATGCCCTCACCGCGTCCGGTATGAAACCGCAGCGCGGAGTGGTAGCGGTGGATCCGCGCATCATTCCCTACGGCACCCGCCTGTATATCGCGGTAGAAGGATTTCCAGATTACGGATATTGTGTAGCGGGCGATACCGGCGGTTTTATCTATAGCGGCACCAACACCATTGCGGATTTGTACTTTGATACGCTGGATGAATGCATTCAGTTCGGAAGGCGAAACATCACAGTGTATGTGCTGGCGTGACCGCAAGCTCTCTCGCAAGCTCTCTGCTGTAGTTGAAAATCGCTTGCCAAAGATCGAAAGATAATATTTCAAACCCTGTTGATAATCAAACATTATCGGCAGGGTTTACTTTTGTTTTGCAGGCGTACTTATCATCACGGAGAATCTTTTCTTTTTTCCTCAAAAGGGTTGCATTTTCACCAAATTTACGTTATACTATCCACTGCACCATATAAGAAGGAATTGAAATCATCGGGGTGTGGCGAAGTTTGGTATCGCGCTTGGTTCGGGACCAAGAGGCCTCGGGTTCGAATCCCGACACTCCGACCACAAGAGGCCGCATAAATACAGGGTTTCTCAAGGTTTCGTGTAGAAATCGTGTAGAAAAGCGACAAAAAAATTGCCCTCCGGCAATGGCGGTAAACCGTGCCGGAGGGTGCTTTTTTGTCAAAAATTTGCCATCCATTTGCCGGTAACTTGCCGGTAACTTGCCGACAACTTCGTGACAACTTCGGAACAACTTTTTGCCGGAGGAGGCGGTCATCCGGAGATGTCATCTTCCCCGCCGTCTTCGGCGTCCTCCTCTTTGACTTCCGGCAGGCCCGCGATGCTCGTCAGCAGGGAGAGTACCCCCGCGAGCAGGGAGGCCGAAACCACCGCGATCCAGTTTACGGATTCCAGCAGCGCGGCGATGCCCACCGTCGCGAGCGCCGTCTGCGCTACCGTCTTCAGCGCGCGGATTTCCGACGCCTTCAGCCATGCTTTGGTGTGCTCTGGATCTATACTAAAAAAGTGGACACAAACGTGGAAGGTCTGGTATAATAAATCA
>CAZMAM010000052.1:0-5202 GCA_964564305.1 uncultured Eubacteriales bacterium | reverse complement strand
TTAAATTGACGAAATTTTTGCCTTTAGACAGGAATTTTTAGAGGTCACCTTAATTTTAAATGAGACCTATATCAAAGGAAACCGACGTGCCGGATGTCTCATTTGCCCGAGATCGGCAGAAAGAAACGATTATATGAATTATCGCTGTTATTCGGCAGAAGCGGAACCCCTTGTCCGTTCTATCCGGGAACTTTACAGCGGAACTTTTTCATCTTCGGAAACGCTGGATGATTTTATTCAAAATGGGGGATGGAAGGCGAGAAAAAACGGCAGGGATCTGAATTTGAATATCAACTATGAAGAATCTTTTTCAACAAGCGGGGATGTAACGATTCAAATACATGACCCGAAAACGGATTGGCATGAATGGATAAAAACGCTCGGTGTATTGGTGGATGACAACAATCCGTATCATTTAAACTTTCACGGGAAACTGCTGCCTTTTTATATTGAGCAGAAAGAAAATGACATTACCGTACGCATCGAGAAGATTATCGCAAAAGACAACCCTGAATTTGTGAAGTTAATCAAAAATGTTTTTCGAAAAGCGGCGTGTTGTGTGGGATGCAAGGTATGCCAAGCGGATTGTCCGTATGGCTGTCTAAATTTCCGTGATGGTCAGGTCATCATTCATTCGGGATGTCGTCATTGTTCATCTTGTCACAAGGTAGATAAAGGATGCTTAGTGTATAAATCGTTAGAGAAGCCAAAGGGAGGTTTTACAATGGCGGGGAAAAGCATGAGTTTGAACTGCTATTCTCATCATGCTCCGAAACTGGAATGGATTGAACAGTATTTTCAATATAAGGACAAATTTAATGAGTATCATACATTAGGATCACAGATGTATAATTTTTTCAAGAGATTTCTCAGAGATGCCCAATTGCTTGATGAATCCGGTTTTTCGCAAACGGCGCAGGTAATAGACCGGATTGGATTTATGTCTGAACCGGCGTGGGGTATTATTTTTATCAATTTGTGTTATACCCCGCAGGTTAACTGGTTTGTTACCCACGTTTCTTTTGAAGAAGAGTACAGCCGAGAATGTCTTGCTTCTATGCTTGTTTCAGCCGGAGCAAAAGAAAGCTGGACAGGCGATATATTCGGTTCACTGACAAGGCTATGTCAACTGCCTATGGGGAATTTGGGAATGGGAGTTGTGACAAAGGAAAAAAACCGGGCCATATCCATTAAGCGTTTACCGTGGCAAGACCCCGTTCCCGAAGTGATTTTATATTCCCTGTATAAATTTGCCGAGGCGTGCGGGGGATATTATCAGTTTTCGCTGGCGACTTTGCTGGATGATTCCATCGAGCGTGACGGTATCAGCCCCACCCGGATTTTCGGGCTTGACCGCGAAACAATGGTGCGGATTTTAAACGGTCTTTCCATCAATTATCTGGAGTTTCTTTCCGCGTCGTTTACGCTGAATTTGGACAATATCACCCTGCGGGACGGAAAAACCGCCGATGATGTGCTGCGGTTGCTGTAAAAACGGAGGCGACGGATATGGCGAAATATTATAAAGATTATTTCAATATCAACCCGAAATACTATGCCGCGGTCACCGCCGATTTGATTGCGCAGGGCAAAGTCAGCTGGAAGGATTTTTATCCGCACGAGACGTTTGTCCGATTGCTGGAAACCACCTATAAAGTTCTTTCCGGCTCCGCTACGCGGTCGATCTGGGTGGAGGGCGCGTACGGGACGGGAAAATCGCACGCCGCGCTGACGGTGAAATCCATTATCGACGCGCCTGACGAAGAGGTTGAGGCGTATTTCCGGGAATTTAACCTGAGCCCGGATTTGTGCAACAAATGGATCAGCGTAAAAAACAGCGGGAAGATTCTCACGGTTCACCGCATCGGATCCGCCGGTATCCATACGGATACCGATTTGATTCTGGCGGTTCAGCAAAGCGTGATGTCGGCGCTTCGGGCAAACGGGATTGAAAACGAGGGCGACGCGTCCATGCGGGGCGCGTTCCTCTCTTGGCTGAAGAGGCCCGGCAGCCGGGATTATTTTAACACATTAATCCATACCGAACAGTACGCGTGGGAGTTCAGCGGCATGACGGCGGATGATGTGGCGCAGCGGCTGACCGCCGGAACGGACGCGCAAATTGAATCCACCATGCGCAATGTGATGAAGGTACTCAAAGAAAGCGGGCAGTACGGGCTCTTCAGCGACGTCAACGATATGGCGGACTGGGTGAAGAGCATTATCGAAAGCAATCATCTTTCCGCTATCCTGTTTGTCTGGGATGAGTTTTCGGAATATTTTCTCAATCATCCCATCGGTCTTACGGGATTTCAGACATTGATTGAAATCAGCCAATCGCATCCGTTTTATTTTATGATTGTTGCGCATGAGAGCAGAAATCTTTTTGCCGATAACGAAACGGCCAATAAAACGCTGGGTCGTTTTGAGCCGCCGGTGAAAATTGAACTTCCGGAGAATATGGCTTTTCAGCTGATGGCTCAGGCCATGAAGACAACGGATGATCCCGTTTTGCGCCAAGAGTGGGAAGAAGAGGATAAACCCGCTCTCAACGATGAACTGAGTCCCGTCCGCGCGAAAATCATTGATGCGGTCAGAAAACAAAGCGTCTTTGGGAAAAAGGCGCAGCTTTCCGATAAGGAAATGCAGAGCATCGTGCCGATTCATCCTTACGCGGCGCTGATTTTGAAGCACATTGCCACCGTGTTTAATTCCAATCAGCGCAGTATGTTTGATTTCATTATCAGCAACGATATGACCGACGCCAAGGGTTTCAAATGGTTTATCAGCCATTACGGCGTTCAGAGCGACATCAATCTGCTGACGGTTGATTTGCTCTGGGATTTCTTCTGCGGAAGAGAGAGAAACGGGTTGAACGACGATGTTCGCGGGGTTTTGGACAGTTACTTCACGCTTCAGGCGGAAAAGCTGCTGCCGGACGAACAGCGCGTATTGAAGACGGTGCTGCTCTTACAGGCCATTTCGCTTCGCGTAACCGGAAACGATTTGCTGGTGCCGAACGATGAAAACATCGAACTGGCCTTTGCCGGAACCGATTGGCAAAAGGGAAAGGCCATCGCGGTGGCTAACGGCATAATAGAAAAGAATCTGCTGTTTAAAAAGCCGATTGCGGGCGGAAAATTTGAATATTGCGCGGTGAATGCCAGCGGAGGCGAAAGTCTTGCGCCGTACCGGGCAAAGGTGATGGAGGAAACCAAGACTCAGGGTCTCATCATTAACGGCGCGCTTTTGGAAGCGGTTGCGCTTCCCCCGGCCGTAAAGCAGCGCTTTCTGACAGACGGGAATGCCACCGGTTATGCGAATTTTGCCTTTACGGTTCAAAAGCTTCGGGCGAAAGACGCGCCGGAGCGGTTTAAAGTTGTGACGACTTTTGCCATGACGGACGAGGAGATGCAAAAAATCCGCCAGCAAATTTTGAAAACGGTGATTGCACCGGATAACGACATTCTCTTTATTGAATGTCTGGTTCCGATGGGAAAAGATCTTTTGGAACAGTATTGCGACAGTATGGCGTTCAGCCGGTATAACGCGCAAAAAGACAGGAATCAGGCCGCTCATTATGAAAATCAGGCGATGAACGTTCTCAGGGAATGGAAGGCAAAGATTGCGGGCGGTTCGTTTATGCTGTATGATGCGCAGCATCCGGGCGGAGAAAGGCAGCCTGCGCTGTTTGATTTGCAGCAGGCCCTGCTTGCCGTGAATCACGCGAAATATTACTATGGGTTGGAGCAATATACGCTCAGCACAACGATGTACGGTGTGTATCAGCTGGCGAACGGCGCCGGCTGCGGCATAGAGCAAAAACTGACCGGCGCGTACAACAATCCGAACAAAAAACTGAGTTTGGAAACGGCGCTGGCCGGGGCGTGGAAAGTTGACCGGTATTGGGAAAATCCCGCGATTCAGAGCCTTCCCATTGTTCACATCAAAAAAAGAGTGGATGCGCTGATTCAAGAGGGCTTTGAGCGGGGTGCCGGCCGTGTCGCTATCCTATCTGTTTGGCAGGAGCTTGAAAAGGCGCCGTATGGGTTTATGCCGTCCGGCGTTGCCGCGTTCGTGATGGGATTTGTTTTAAAAGAATACCAAACGCCGGAATTTTTCTGGAGCAACGGGCTGAATAACGAGGTTATGAGCGCGGATCGCCTGAAAATGATGATTGCCAACGCCATTCAGCATAGGGTCAATCCGAGTGGCAAATACAAAGATGAATATATTGTCGCGATGACCTCCGCGACGCGCAAATTTCTGGAGTGCACGGCCGAGGCATTCGGAATCCCGGCTTCGCAGTGCGGCAGCGTGGAAAGTGCCCGCGATCAGATGCGAATCAAAATGAAGGGGTTTTGTTTTCCGCTTTGGTGTGTCAAAGAAGTGCTCAATCAGACGGAGCACCGCTGCGACAACCGGCTGATTGAACAGGTGATCGATGATTACATGGGCATTGCCAATACCGCCAACAGCGCCCGCGCATCCGAAAACGATTTGGCGGAAAGAATCGGCCGGGCAGCAGAGGAAAATCCCTGTCTCGCCCAGGACCTTTCCGGCTTGTTTACCAGCGAAAACTGTCAAACGGGCATGCGCCTGTTTATTGCCCGGTACCGCGATGGCATTTTGCCGGAACTGGCGGCCAAAATCCATGACGGGGGCAGTTACATGGAGCGGGTAAAAGCCCGTTTCAACGCCGGAGACGCCAATTGGGTCTGGAACATTGCCACCGCCGAGGAAAAGATTTCGGATATTATCTTGGAATATCAAATTATTTCGGAAAGCAATCGTTCACTGGGCAGTTACTCTTCTCTGAGAGAAGTGATTGATGCGTGGAACGACAAAACCAACAATATCAAAATGCCGTGCGAAACCGCGGCAAAGCTTACCGGTGATTTGGCGCCCTTCCTGTGGCAATTATACGGTATGAAACAAAATAACGATATTGCCGAACAAAACCGATCCGCCTTTTACCGGCTCCTGCTGACTCAGCGGGAAAACTTTGACCGGTTTTACAAGAACCAGGTGGATTATTTTATTCAGGATGCCGGCGTATTTTTGAGCGATCTCACGGACAGCGAAAAAGCCGAATTATACAGCGGTTTTCCGCAGGGTCAGTTCACAAAGGGGCAGTCCGAATATTATAAGGTGACCTCTAAAAATTCCTGTCTAAAGGCAAAAATTTCGTCAATTTAATAT
>CAZMAM010000051.1:0-5945 GCA_964564305.1 uncultured Eubacteriales bacterium | reverse complement strand
AGATATTAAATTGACGAAATTTTTGCCTTTAGACAGGAGTTTTTAGAGGTCACCTTAAAAACGATCAAGCAGGGACGCCATTTACAAGTAATCTTGGCGATAGGGTAGCACTTGATACATCAAAGATTACTCCCGGGACGTCAATATTTCACAGTCATACAAATAACACGCCATTTTCAACGCAAGATTTTACATATTTACTGAATAGAGATATTGACAAAATTGGAGTTGTTGCATACAATGGGGATATATTTATTGCAAGTGTTGGAAGTGGATTTATACCTACGAAAGAAGAATTTAATCAGGTAATACAAGACATAGATAAATCAGTTGCAGAAGAATTACAGGAGAGCCCGGACTTTTGGAATTGGACTTTGGAACAACGAAATTATATGCACATACGTGAAAAGGCATATAGGATAGCAAGAAAATTTGGATGGACATTGGAAGGAGGACATATCGATGACAAAATGGTTTAACGAGGATATGACCTCTGACGAGTTGCATCTCGCTCGATTTTCTCTTTCCAAAGAGCAATATGAAGCACACAAGGAAGAGATACAAGAAGAATATGCTGAAATTCTTCCGATAATTTCGAAGCGAGAAAGCGATTTGGCAGCAGAAGGTTGGATTTTTTGATGATGCTATTATGAAACCTGATAAATTTCCACCAAAGCGATACGAGGATATAACCGGAAATTGGTATCCTGATGCCACGCCGAACAGTCATCAAGTTTCCGACGCAACCGAAATAACGATAAACGGTGTGACATATAGAGTTGACGGTAAAAATGTTCAGCTTGCGTATTCCAAGCATGAAAAAGAAATCGCCGAATTTCTCGAGAGAGAAATCGGCGGTGAAATTTATATGTTGCCTAAAGTCAACAAGCCGGAGTATATTAAAACACCGGATTATTTGTTTAACGGCAAGTTATATGATTTGAAAACGCTTACCGGAAATAGCAAGGATGCAATATTTAACCGTATAGCCAAATCAAGTGGACAAGCCAATCGATTTATTGTTGATATATCAAATCTTGAATTTAACGCTCGGGATATTGAGAACCAGATATATAAAATATTTTGGCACGATAGAACCAAGTTTGTAGATGAAGTCGTTTTGATCTCATTGGGAAAGATCATTTTGGTTGTGAAGCGCACATAAAAAAGAGACACACACGCCGCCACACCTCATGAAGAGGATATAAATTGACCGCGGCATATCTCTTCAGTACTTATTATAGTTCACAATTTGTAAAATGTCAAGAAATTTTTTAGTAATTTTTTTGTCCCGTGAAAGCATATAATTAAACTTCCCGGAGTATATGACAGCTTTGCGGGAAAAACCGTAGTTTTCAAATGAGTTTGCAAAAGCAAATATTTCAAGGCACGATGTTACGGCACCGTGCTTTTATTATGCATGTTTTCCAAAAAGATGCACGAAAGCGAAGGAGGCGCGGGGGATGGCGAAAGACGATTACGATGTGATGGTCTACCGGGTGCTTGTGTATTATTACGCTTGCCTGAAGCGCAAAATCGCGTTTGACGACGCGACCTTTCAAGAGACGGTGCGCAAGCACACCGACAGCGAGGCGTATTGGAACGATGTGCTGAACATGATGCAGGGCGAGGGGCTGCTTTCCGGGCTGACCTTCACCCGCGCGTGGGGGCACGATCTCATCCTGGCCTCGTCGCCGCGGGACGCGCAAATCACCGCAGCCGGTATACACTACCTGAAAGAAAACGGCGCGATGAACAAGGCCGGAGAGTTTCTGAAGGAATGCAAGGATATGATTTTCACTTTGGCGCAGCTGGTCGGGTTGATAACCTGAGCCGGAGAAGTTTTGAGGTGGGGATAATTTGCCGGAAGTGCGATACGGGCGGCAAACGCCGACACGCTCGCTGATTCTGCCGTATGCCAAGACGCACGGAGAAGAGGCGGTGAGCCTGTATGAGGAAACGGGGCGAACCCCGCAGGAGTGGCAGACGTTACTGTTATTCGATATGCTGGCCGTCAACGAAGAAGAGATATGGACGCACTCGAAGTTCGGTTATTCTGTCCCGCGCCGGAACGGGAAAAATGAGATAGTGGCGATGCGGGAGATGTACGGGCTTGCGTCTGGGGAAAAGATATTGCACACGGCGCATCGCACCACGACGTCGCACAGCGCATGGGAGCGGTTATGTGAGCTGCTGGACAGTGCGCAGATTGCGTACACATCCATCCGGGCAACCGGGCGGGAACGGGTGAAGCTGGCAGACGGCGGAACGGTGGAATTTCGTACGCGGTCAACCAAGGGCGGGCTTGGCGAAGGCTTTGACCTGCTTATCATCGATGAGGCGCAGGAATACACCGAGGATCAGGAGAGCGCGCTGAAATATGTGGTGAGCGACAGCAAAAACCCGCAGACCGTATTTTGCGGAACGCCTCCGACGCCGAACTCATATGTTCGGTTTCACGGTACAAAACGTATCGAACCGTATACCGCTCCCCGTATTTTATCCCGTTTTCCGTGAACGGTGCGCCGTATATTTTCTTGGAATAGGGAATATCCACATACCCTCCGTTATTCCACGGGCCGAAAGTTACGGTCTGCCCTGCGTTATTTTTGGTAAGCGTAACCTGCCAATAATAATTCAGTTTACCGTCCGCTATCATGGAGGGCAGGCTGGTATCGATGATACAATTCGGTGGCGGTTCAAACTCAAATACATAATACGTTGTGCCGTTGACCGGGTCGATGGGCAAATCGTTGAACTGTACCTCACCGTTGCTGTCGGTAGGTTTCCCCGTAAGCAGCGTTCCGTTTTTATCTTTTACCTGATTCCCGTGTGTATCCCGGACACTGAACCACCCGCCGTTGGCAATCGCTTTTTTCGTCGTTCTGTCTACTTTCGTGAATTTGATATTGCCATAGACCCTTCGGACATTGTTCCACGGGTCGATTTTATATACACAGTTGGTACAATGCGAATCATCGTTGGTCAGATTCACCTGCCACGAATGATACCCATAGAAGATAGGCAGCGATGAATCAATTTCATACCCGGCAGGAGCTTCCATTTCCTGAACATAATAATCTACTCCAAACATCGGGTCCATAGGCAACCCGTCAAATGTGACTATGCCGGTTGAATCTGTCGTTTTCGGCCCGGCAACCACCGTTCCGTTATGGTCTACCACACGAAATTTTGCTCCCGCAAGCGATACCTTGGTATCTTTATCTACTTTGTGTACGGTAATGGAACCATTCTGCGGAAGATGATAATAAGCAATTGGATATCCCGATTTGTCTTGTGCCTGTCCAATGAAATCTTTTCGTGATATTTCCGGCCCTCTGTCGTTGCCGACATGAATGAGATAATCGTGATTATTATATCTTCCCGCAAAAATGGCAATATGGGTTAACCAATTGCCGCTTGAATCTGATCTTCCAAAAATGATCAAATCTCCGGGTACCAAATTGCTTGGTCGTCCGGTATCATTATATTTGACGGTAGTATCTACACTCACCAATGTTGCAGTGATACCGTTATTAGTAAAGGTAGTGCCAGAACCGTATCCATGAATATTATGCTGGCCTGCCACACCGACTGAATATCCGGGTACACCGGCTAAAGCGTTTAATGTATCATACCAACTCACTACGCTTTGTGGGTTAGTGGCTATGGTACCGGTCTTCATAAAATCTCGATTATGATTGGATGATGCGCTCGGATAATAGTTCAGTTCAAACCATGTGACAAAAGAGGCACAGCAAAAACCGCCTTTACTGATTATGGCTGATAGTGTTTCAAATCCTGTAGCAACGGATGAATAACTTTTAAGTGTAGGTGAATTATATCTTTCCGCGTTACTTCCGCATGTGGTATACAAATTACCATCGGCAATTTGCTGATCCACGTTATAGCCGGTTGCTTTTAGTGCCTTTAAAACGTAATTATTTCCGGAATTTTCCATTTTCATATTGTCCGGTAATCCCGCCGGATAACCGATAGTCATTATTTCTGAATTGGAAGTGATTTTGATTTCCTCTTCAGGGTACGAAATTTCTGCCGTTACGGGAACTGCCCCAATCAAGAGAATAACGGCCAGAAGTAAAGAAAGAATTTTGTACCACTTGTTTCTTCTCATGTGTGTGTTCATTCCTTTCGTTTTATTTTGCTTATAAAAAAAGCACCCAACTTATCGGGTGCTTCAATTAAAGAAAATGCAAAATATATTTCATTTCATCTTCCGTTTTGTTTTGAGATTTAATAAGTCCAACTGAAATCTTCTCCGTCACAAGTAACTGCATTGGTCATAGCATCGGCATTTATTACTTTTCCGTCTTGAATAATCACATTCCATTGGTGCGGGCCATATTGAGGGTTTACAATTTCACTGGAATCACTTCTCCGCCAAGGAATACCGAGGCAGTCCAGAACCATACCCAAGGCACTGGTGGTACCGTTACAGCAAGCGCGACGCAGGACAAAAACAGCGTATGCCGTCATCGTGATTTGGCTGGATTTATCATACGTGCAATAGGCGTATTGTTGATTTACTAAGCGGGTTGCTTCTGCTATTTGATTCATAAGCGGACCATCTCTATCAATTTGATCCGCGATTTTTTGCGCACACGCTCTTGCCTGTTGCTCTTGTTCCGGAGTGCCCACATATTTACTGGCCCAGTTGTTGCTTGAGGATGTATTCCCGGCTGAAGCCGATGGGGCTTTTGTCGTTGTCGGTGCAACGGCCTGAGCTGCTGTGGTTGTACTTTGTGCCTTAGCGGTCGTTTCCGGCGCTTTGGTGGTCTTTGCGGATGTACTTTGCGATGCCGTGGCGGTTGTACTCGAAGATGAAGTTTCCCCGCCTGTAGCGGAAACAGCGGTTTTCTCTGTTTCGGTTGCGGTTGCCGATTCGGTCGATTTTGCCGTGAAAGCGGTAGTGCTGTGGGTTTCAGTGGTTCCGCTTTCGGACGCCGTTTCGACGGACATCTCATCCGTCAGGGGTACGTTATGACTTCCCGCCCAGACAGCGGCCAAGCTTCCTCCGACGGCCGCCAGCACAAACGCCGCCGTTGTGATAATCGTTGCCGTTTTATGCGCGATAATCCACCCCGTCAGCTTCCCGTGCTTGCGTTCATTTTCTTGTTCGGACGGTACATTTTTCGTCTTTTTCATCTTGGAATCGCTCCTTTGGGTGAGATTTCGGCTTAATTATACCAAAACAATTCGGTTTTGCAATTATGCGATTGCGTTTTTTTCAATTTTTTTCAAAAAATTTTTATCGCTCCCGGTCTTTTCGGCTGCGCAGAAACGCGCGGTAGTGTTCCAGCGCTTTACAAATGTATTCCTCCGTCTGCCCGATGGGCAGATTCTTCGGAATCAATGCCCGCACACGTTCTCCGCGCAAAATCAGCCGCTCTTTCTGGTTCGGCTTCTCTTCGCTTATCACTTCCGCCACCGCTTCCCGGTTCAGCTTGCCGCTCTCGTACATCTTCCGTATGCGAATCGCCTGATCGTGCGAAGGCGTACACGCGTTTCGCTCCATCTCCTCCCATACCGCCCGCTGAAAGCTTTCATTCAAATACGACAGTTCCACGGCCGGACGCATCTTCATGCGCCCTTCGTCCACAATATCCAGCAACTCCGGTATCAGCTTCGTCAGCCGAATGTAACGGCGCACTTGGTCTTTACTGTCTCCGAGCGTTTCACCAACTATTTCCGCAGTTTCTTTTCCTCTGCCTGACTTCCACGCCACTGGCTCGGAAGTTAAATCTGTTCGCTGTCCCTGTCTTTTCATTGCATCCAGCCGCATTTTGTACGCAAAGGCTTTTTCGGAAGGAAGGATTGCCGACCGCTGAAAATTGCTTTCCACCATAAGGATAATCGCCTCATCTCGGGAGAGGTCGGTCACTTCGCAGGGAATGGTGGACAATCCCGCAATCTCGCAAGCGCGT
>CAZMAM010000050.1:0-6057 GCA_964564305.1 uncultured Eubacteriales bacterium | reverse complement strand
ACCGTTCTCCTTTACGGGAGAACGGCAAAAACAGCCGCCTTGCGGCGGCACACCCGCGCGCACGGGAAAACAGACCATTAATTTTTTAATTTTTTACAGTTCGGCACAGGCGTGGCGGTTCACATGACACCCCACATTTACGGCCACAGGCAACCCGGCAATATGTGTGGCGTACGGTTCGATATTTACGCCCAAAGCGGTAGTATTGCCCCCGAATCCCTGCGGGCCGATGCCCAGCGCGTTCACGGCGCGAAGGGCGTCCTGCTCCAGCTGTGCGTAAAACGGATCGGGATTAGGCACATTCAGCGGTCGGCACAGCGCCTTTTTGGCCAGCAGAGCGCAAAGTTCAAAATCGCCGCCGATTCCCACGCCCAGCACCATGGGCGGGCAAGGGTTTCCGCCGGCTTCTTTTGCTGTTTGGCAAATAAAATGTATAATATGCTCCGTGTCCGCCTCGGCAGGTGTCAGCATTTCAAGCCGGCTCATATTTTCGCTGCCGAATCCTTTGGGAACCATCGTCAGGCGAACATCGTCTCCAGGCGTTAAATCGATATGAATAACGGCGGGCGTATTATCTCCGGTGTTCACTCGCCGCAGCGGATCGCCCACCACCGAACACCGCAAAAGTCCCTGTGTGTACCCTTTCGCCACGCCCCTGTGAATCGCGTCCTTCAGCGAACCTCCGGTGATGTGCACCTCCTGCCCGATTTCCGCGAAAATCACGGCCATTCCCGTATCTTGGCACACGGGAAGCGACAGTTCATCGGCCGCGCGCATATTTTCGCACACAGTTTGCATGATATCCCGGGCCAAAGGCGCCTGCTCTGTATCTCTCGCGGCAATGACGGCGTCCGCCACATCCTTGGGCAAATGCCGGTTGGCCTCGATGCACAGCGCTGCAATGGTGTTTTCCAGTTCGGTTACCGAAATTTCCCGCATTTACATCTCCCTTTTCACCCAAACGCCGTTGATCATCACAGCGAGCGGTTTTGCGGCAACGGTCAGCGGATCTCCGTCGAAAACCGCCAGATCCGCGTCTTTTCCGGGTTCCAGAGAACCTACGCGGTCGTCGATACCGATGATTTTTGCGGGATTC
This sequence comes from uncultured Eubacteriales bacterium, assembly GCA_964564305.1. Classification (GTDB taxonomy): domain Bacteria; phylum Bacillota; class Clostridia; order Oscillospirales; family Acutalibacteraceae; genus RGIG1959. The sequence goes on along the minus strand of CAZMAM010000050.1, from coordinate 4,961 downwards.
AGCGTAATCGCGGCGAGCGCCGCCTCATAGGGCATACCTTCCCGCACGGCTAATCCCGCGCACAGGGGCAGATAGGGCAGTGGAATAACCGGATGATCCGTGACAATGGCGACCCGAACCCCCGCCCGATGCAAAATTCCGGGGTTTTTCGGGGTGAGATCGTACAGTTCCGGCTTGGATCGGTCACACAAAAACGGGCCGCTGAAAATATCCGTGTGCGTTTGCGCAAAATATTCCGCCGCCAGATGCGCCGATGTGCCGTGCACAATGACGAACCGCAATTGAAATTCCTTTGCGATGCGCATGGCGGTGTACATATCGTCCAGCCGGTGCGCATGAAAATGCACGGGCAGTTCGCCCCGCAAAACGGGCAGCAGCGCCTCGTTTTTTGCATCGAAATCCGGCGGATCCGCTTCCTTATCTTGTTCGGCCTTGGCTTTCAGGCGGGCGTATTCTCTCGCCTGCGCCAACTGTTCGCGAATGAGCGCAGCGGTCGCCATCCGGGTTACCGGGGCCTGATTTTTCCCGTGATAAACCGATTTCGGGTTTTCACCCAAAGCCATCTTCATCGAAATGGGCGCTTTGATGACCATCTCATCGATAATCTCCGCCGAACCGCCCGTTTTCACCGCACACATTTGCCCGCCGATGGGGTTGGCGCTGCCCGGCCCCGTGACAACGGAGGTCACACCCGCTTCTCTGGCTTCCCGAAAACAGCGGTCTCTCGGATTGATTGCGTCGATGGCGCGGAGCTGCGGCGTACAGGGGTCGGTGTCTTCGTTTCCGTCGTCTCCTTCAAAATTCAAGCTGTCTTCCCACATGCCCAGGTGGGTGTGGGCATCGATAAATCCCGGCGTGATTACGGCGCCCTTGGCATCGATGATTTCGTCCGGTTCAGTCTTTTCCGGGCGCCCCACCGAAGCGATTTTTCCGTCCTCAATTTCTATGGTCGCATCATGCAAGGCGGGGGACGATACCGGATGAATTTCGGCGTGAATAATTCTGGTGATCATAGTGAACCTCCTAAATTGTCTAAGGCAATACCGCGCAAAGATTGTGAGGTGTTGTCCTAAGTGACGGCGTCTGACCGGGGTGTTTTCAGCCCAAAATTTCGGCCAAAAAAGAGGGGACATCATTCCCGCGCCGTATCACGCAAAAACAAATCCCCTTTTTTCGTATTGATTCGCTTTCCGGCCGGACGCCGGTTTTCTCTCCGATGGCCGCGCCCGGGCGGAGCCGAAGCGGAGCGGTTACGACTGACGGGTGGCTTTGCGGGAAAATCCGCCGTGCTTGCTGTCCAGAGATCGTTTGAGATCAGACATTTTTTCGTCGCTTGTCGCCTTAAAACGGGACATCATTTCTTCAAAACTCTCGTTTCCGCCCTTACGGTTGGCGGCGGACTGCCATTCGTACCCGTTTCTTCCTTTTGGTTTTCCCGGTTTGGGTTGGCGCGGCGCGGGGGGAAGCGCTTTTTTGATTGAAAGGCTGATTCTGCCGTCATCCGAAATGCTCAGAATCTTCACCTTAACCGTTTGTCCCTCGCTGACATGATCGCTGATCTCTTTTACATAGGTATTCGCTACTTCGGAAATGTGAACCATTCCGGTTTTTCCCGGCGCCAATTCCACAAACGCGCCGAACTTGGTAATACCGGTCACTTTCCCTTCTACTACGGATCCTACCTCCAGCTGCACGAATTGATTCCTCCTATTTTTCTCTAAAAATACAAAACCGTACCGGTGCGCGGGGTACGGCAATGTCCCTATTCGCTGCCGGGCGCTTCTTTATAGATGCTTTCTCCCGGCTTCGCAAGCCCGCGGTCGTGCGCTTGCTGTTCCAGATACATATCGCTGTCTGCGTTGGCGTCTTCAAGTTCCTCGTTGGTGCGCTGCTGGGCGGCGATCTGTGTATTGATATCGTTTAAAGCCGCACGCTTCGCGCCGATATCCACCTGTAATTGAATAATCGAAAGCACAATATACACGGCAAACGTGATTAAAGCGGCGCGAAGAAGCAGGCTTTTGTGCTTCTTCGGAAGCCGTTTTTCCGGACGTTCCAAGCTGGCTGTGCTCCTCTTGCGTTTATCTTTCATAAAGTGAACAAACCTTTTTGGTCGATTTTGGGAGTTGGGCGATTTTGGGTTTTGCCGCATGGGCACGGCGGTTTGGCAGCGGCACTCATGCGCTGCAGTGCGCTTGGTATGATGCTGCGAAGCAAGCCGAGCGATTGACGGAACTGTATTTTGGCTCTGCCGTGCGCCGCCGGGATAATCTGGAAAGCGCCGTGCCGCTATCGTGCTCTTATTTTAGAAATGGTGTATGCTTAGGGAAATACCTGTGTCGGACATTACGGCAACAAGATTATACCCCGTGGGGAGCGAAGTTGCAAGTGTTTTTCAAAAAATTTTGCGCTTTGGGTTGCAAAAGAGAACAAAATAAGGTAAAATACGGGTATCACAGCAAATAGGAGGGTTATCGTATGGTATCGGCGGGCGATTTTCGCAACGGCGTCACCTTCGAAATGGACGGCAACGTGTATCAAATTGTGGAGTTTCAGCATGTCAAGCCCGGAAAAGGCGCCGCCTTTGTGCGCACCAAGATCCGCAACGTTATCGCGGGAACCGTGATCGAAAAAACGTTTAATCCCACCGAAAAATTTCCCACCGCCTATGTAGAGCGCAAAGACATGGAATATTCCTACACCGACGGCGATCTGTACTATTTTATGGATCCCGAAACCTATGAACTGATGCCTATAGGGGCAGATGTGCTCAGCGACAGTTTTAAATTCGTAAAGGAAAATTTCGTGTGCAAAGTTGCTTCCTACAAGGGCAAAGTGTTCAGCGTAGAAGCGCCGAACTTTGTGGAATTGCAAGTCACCAAAACCGAACCGGGCTTTAAGGGCGATACCGCCACCGGCGCTACGAAACCCGCCACGCTCGAAACGGGTGTGGAAATCCGTGTTCCGCTCTTTATCAATGAGGGCGAGACCGTTCGGGTGGATACCCGCACCGGTGAGTATATGGAGCGCGCATAAAGTGCTTTCAGCGATTTTCCTGTTTGCTTTTTGCCGCAACCGGCGCCGATGCGAAGGGAAGAAATGCCATCCAAAGCCGTTCGGCGCATCCGCATTTTCTTCTATCCAAGCCGCAACGAAAGCAAACAGCGAACCGTAAAGTCCTTGTCTTTAATAGATGGTTTCTTAAACAGATTTCAGAATCAAAAGGGGGAGTATGCGATGGCGTTAAAGGAAAAAGTGGCGTATCTTAAGGGCTTAATGAAGGGAATGGATATCGGGGAAGAGAGTAATGAAGCCAAGCTCTTTTCCGCCGTCAGTGATATCCTGAACGAAATGGCGGAAGAAGTAGAGAAATTGCAAACTACCACCCGTGAACTCACAGGGCGTGTGGACGAGATTGACGACGACTTAGCGGATGTGGAAGAAGAAGTTTACGGCTCCGAGGAGCCGGATGAGGAAGACGACGAAGAAGACGAATGGTACGAAATCACTTGTCCCGCCTGCGGTGAAACCTTCCGGGTCGATGAGGAAACGTTAATGGAGGGCGGGATTACCTGCCCCGCGTGCGACGAACCGCTGATTTTCGATCTCGATGAAGACGAAGCCGGCCATGATGAAGAGAACGATGCCGGCGAAGAGGATGATATTCCTGATGCGCGCAACGCCGAAGGCAGCGAACAGGAGTAATGCTCAAAAATTTATGTTGATTAGGGTTACACCGCACCGGGCACCGCACAAAGATTCCCATGCAATAGGCGATGGGCAAATTTTTCGCCAAATGAAAAAATGAAATCTTAAAGCAACACCGCACAAAGACTAGGCATGTGCGGTGTTGTTTTAACTCTTTTGAACGGTAGTGGAGTCGATTTAACGGAAAAATCTCATGCGCCGTTCGGGTACGGATCGTCAGTTCGGCGCATCATCGAATCTCCCTTTTTCGCTTGACAAAGCCCGTGCAAAGCCGTAAAATGAAGTTGGTAAATAGGCGCCGTACAAATGGCGCATAAATCGCATAGATAAAGGAGTGGTTCCCATGAATACGGATCCGTCTTTTAAGCGAACAGCGAAGGATAATGTGTTTACCCATTTATTTCAGGATCGCGAGTATGTGCTGAAACTCTATTATGCCCTGCACCCGGAGACCAAAGAGCATATTACGGAGGATATGATTCACATCGTCACGCTCGAGAATGTCATGGTGAACGCCATCTACAACGATCTCGGGTTTACGGTGGGCGATCAGCTTGTGGTTCTCGCGGAGGCGCAGTCCACATGGTCGGTGAATATTCTCATTCGCGCCTTGCTGTATCTGGCACAGACTTATCACGATTACATCGGGGAAAAAGAGCTCAATCTCTACGGGAGCAAAAAGCTTGCCATACCAAGGCCGGAGGTCTATGTCATCTATACCGGAAAGAAGAAGCTGGAAAAAGACGTTTATTCGCTTTCGGAAGAGTTTTTCAGCAATCCGCAAGGCAAAGAAAGCGATTTGGATTTGAAGATTCATGTGCTGACGGAGGGCCAGGAAGGCGACATCGTTTACCAATACATCACGTTCACGAAGGTATTTGATGAACAAACGCGTCTGTACGGCAAGACGCTGAAAGCGGTCACCGAGACCATACGGATATGCAAAGACAGAAATATCCTAAGAGATTACCTATCCAAACACGAGCAGGAGGTTAAGAACATTATGATTAGCTTATATGACGAAGACCAAATCAAAGCGGCCTACGATAGAGACAAAATCGAGGAAGGCCGTGCGGAAGGCATGGCCAGAGGCATGGAAAAAGGCCGCGCGGAAGGTCGTGCGGAAGGTCGTGCGGAAGGCAAGGAACTACAGGCGCGGGATACCGCATTCAATTTGCGCGATGACGGAATGCCGGTGGAAAAAATTGCCAAAATGGTCAAAGTCAGCGTACCCACCGTGCAAAAATGGCTTT
>CAZMAM010000049.1:0-6131 GCA_964564305.1 uncultured Eubacteriales bacterium | reverse complement strand
GTTACCACGACTGGGCAGTTACAAGCCCATTCCCTTTAGGGAATGGGTAGTTGACATTCGACCAGCAGTATCGGGCTGTCCTCAAAATCTTTTCCTATTCGGGTGCTGACAACAGAAATCTCAACATCTTTTTTCTCGGACTCATTGGCGGCAATAGTCGATTTTGTTTCGCTCGGGGTATCGCTATCCGTATTGCCGTCTGCGGAATCATCGCTGAAGCATCCGGCGCAGCACAGTATCAGCATGGCCGCAAGCAAGAGAGCGATCAACTTTTTCATGTGAATCCCTCCATTTAGTATAGGGTTGCTGTGCGGCGTATTCCGTGCGAATTGCCGCAACGTCCCAAACCCCATTATAAACCCCATTATATATATATATATAGTGTCAAGTGTAAATTGGTGCAAATTTCAAAAATGTCGAAACGAAAACAGATGCAAAGCGGGAAAAAATATGCTACAATAAACAGGTAAGGCATATGCATCGCACAAGGAAAGGATGATCAATGTATGGATTTTCAGGTCGATTCGTTCCGAATTTTTGATCGGGACTGGGCGTTGCTCACGGCGGGAACGCCAAATCGTTTCAACTCGATGACGATAAGCTGGGGAGGGCTCGGCACTCTTTGGGGCAAGCCGGTTGCGACCGTCTATGTGAAACCGGTTCGTTATACTCATGAATTTATGGAAAGCAGTGAATTTTTCACGGTCGGATTTTATCCGGAAAAATTCCGCCGTGCGCTTTCTGTGCTGGGGTCGCTTTCGGGAAGAGACGGCGATAAGGTTTCGAAGGCGGGGTTGACACCAAAAATGTTGGAATCCGCGGTGACATTTGAGGAAGCGGCAGAGACGCTGGTATGCCGAAAAATTTACCGGCAGGATTTCGATATTTCCGCCGTGCCCAAAGAGGTGGCGGAAACATATTATTCTGTGGAAGCGCCGCATACTCTGTACATTGGCGAAGTGACCGAAATTATCCGTTAAGGGAAGAGACATTTATGGCTTTGGGGAAAGTCCGCGATGCAAAGGGCCTGACCGAACTGGTGGAAGCAATCGGTTTTTTGCCTTTTTTTGCCAATGCAATTCGCGGCTTTTCGGTGGAGGAATGTTGCCCGAAAGAGCTGTGGTTTTCCGATGAACAAGACGGCCCGTGGGAGTGGAAAGGGCCTGTGGCGCGGAGCGGAAAATGCATGTACGGGAAATTTTTTGAGGGCAAAGCTGGATTTGTCAGCCGGGAATGGCTGCCCGATTTCTGTAACTTCCGCCGAGAAGGTTATGATTTTGACGCGCGGTATGACGATGGGCTTTCTTCCGTAAAAGACAAACGTGTTTTTGACACGGTATACGCGCACGGGGCGCTTTTGTCCAAGGAACTGAAAAATATCTGTCATTATCGAAAAGGTGGTAATAAAGGTTTTGATACGGTGATTACCCGTCTTCAGATGCAATGCTATGTGATTATCTCCGATTTTGTCTATATGAAAGACAAATACGGCCGGACATACGGGTGGGGTGTCGCGCAGTATTCCACGCCGGAGGCGCTGTTTGGATATGATGTTGTGACCGGCGCGTATTCGGTATCGCCGGAACAATCGAAAAGCAGAATCGTCGAACATCTGAAAAGCCTTTTGCCGGATGCGCCTCTGAAGCAGATAGAGAAAATCATAGCATAAAAGGGACTTGGCCAAAATTTTCGACGTATGTATGAGAGGAATTCTGCGGTTGAAGGCGAAAACAAAATGTGGTATACTTTTTTATCATATCTGTTAGGGGGCAATACCGTTGAGTACACCGCACAATGCCGCGCAAATGGGTGAAATTGCGCCCACGGTTTTGATGCCCGGGGATCCGCTTCGCGCCCGCTGGATTGCGCAGACTTTTCTGCAAGAGGCTGAGTGTGTCAGCGATGTGCGCGGTATGCTCTGTTTTACCGGGAAATACCGCGGAAAAAGTGTATCGGTTATGGGTCACGGTATGGGGATGCCGTCTATCGGCATTTATTCCCATGAGTTGTTTTGTTTTTACGGGGTGCAAACCGTTTTGCGTGTCGGTTCCGCCGGCGGAATGGCGGAGGATTTGCACATTCACGATATTGTTTTGGCCATGGGTGCCTGTACCGATTCGGCGTATGCCGCACAGTTTCGGTTGCCGGGGACGTTTGCGCCGATTGCGGATTTTGACTTGTTGCGGTCTGCGGCGTCTGCCGCTCAAAACCGGGGCCTTCCGGTCAGAATCGGCAATGTGGTTTCTTCCGATGTGTTTTACCGTTCCGATTCATCGGTTCATACAGCTTGGCGGGATATGGGCGTGCTGGCGGTGGAGATGGAAACGGCGGCGCTGTATATGGAAGCGGCGGCTGCCGGAAAAAAGGCGCTTTCGTTGCTGACTGTTTCGGATCACCTGTTTCGCGAGGGAGCGCTTTCTCCGCTTCAGCGACAGACCGGATTTAACGATATGATTGCCTTGGCGCTGGATTTAATTTGAGGGGAGCAGGAAGCTTGGAAGCGGACGCACGGGTTCGGGAAGAACTGCACGGCAGTGTGGATCACATTGTTTTTCGCAACGAAGACACCGGCTGGACGGTCATGCAGATAGAAACCGATGAGGGTGAAATAACGGCGGTTGGGGAATTGCCGATGGTGGTAGCGGGGGAAACAGTCACCCTTCGCGGGTATTTTACCGAACACGCCACTTTCGGCAGGCAGTTTCGCGCCGAAATCTGTGAGCGGTATCTTCCCACCGATACATCGGCTATTTTTCGGTATTTGGCATCCGGCGCGGTAAAAGGGGTCGGTCCCGCCATTGCGCTGCGCATTGTCAACGCGTTTGGGACAGATGCGCTCAAAATCATGGAAAAAGAACCGCAGCGTCTTTCAGAGGTTAAGGGTATTTCCCCGCAAAAGGCGGAGGCCATCGGAGAGGCGTTTGCGGCTCAGTTCGGTTTACGGGAGATTATGCTGGCTTTCGCGGAATACGGATTGACCGCCTCGGAGGCGGTTCGATGCTTTAAGCGCTGGGGCTCTCGGACGGTGGAAACGGTGAAGGAAAATCCCTTTCTGCTGTGCTCGGGCGGGCTTCATATCGGTTTTGAGCGGGCAGACGCCATTGCCCGTGAGCTGAATTGCCCGCCGGATGATCCGCGTCGCATTGATGCGGGTATTCTATATGTGCTTCGGCACAATACCGTTAACGGTCACACCTGTTTGCCTCAGCGGAAATTGGTGCCCGCAGCCGCGTCGTTGCTTGGCGTTGCGCAAGAACCGGTGGAAACCCGTCTTTCGGAACTGGAACAAAGCCTGGATGTGCAAAAACTGGTGACCGAAAAGGACATTTTTTGGTATCTTCCGGCTTTTTATCGCGCGGAGCGGTATATCGCCGCGCGGATGTCCCGGTACGGGGCGCAGCGGATAGAAAGAGAGGAAGCGGAGCAGCGGCTGAATGCTTGGCAGGAAAATGTCGGCATTATGTTTGAAGAAGAACAGCGGCGGGCCGTTCTTCAGGCGGTATGCGGCTCGGCGCTGATTCTTACCGGCGGGCCGGGCACCGGGAAGACCACCGCGCTGAAAGGCATTCTGGCCATATTGGAGAGTTACCGGGAACGGGTTGTGTTGTGTGCTCCAACCGGGAGAGCCGCCAAACGGATTGCGGAACTGACTGGAGTTGAGGCCAAGACCATTCACCGGCTTTTGGAAGTGCAATGGGGAGAAGAGGATTCGCTGGTTTTTGCGCGACACGAACATAATCCGTTGGAGGCAGACGCGGTTATTATTGATGAGATGTCCATGGTGGATGAGCTGCTCTTTGAAAATTTGCTTCGCGCCATGCCCGACGGTTGCCGGCTGATTATGGTAGGCGACGCCGATCAGCTTCCGGCGGTCGGCCCGGGCAGAATCTTGGGAGATTTGATCGAGGGTGGAAAAATTCCCACCGTTGCGCTGAAGCGTGTTTTCCGCCAGGCGCTGGAAAGCCACATCGTGGAATGTGCCCACCGGATTGTCGATGGAGAATATCCTTTTTTGGGTTATAAAGACGGGGACTTTTTCTTTCTGAATCGGCCGGATGTTCACGCCGCCGCGCAGACGGTTGAGGATTTGTGTATGCGAAGACTTCCGGATACCTACGGCGTTTCGCTTCTGGACGGATTGCAGGTGCTTTGCCCTTCCCGAAAGGGCGAATTGGGGACGATTTCTTTTAATGCCCGGCTGCAGGCGTTTGTCAATTCCAAAAGCGAAAATAAGCCGGAAATCGCCTTGCTCGGAGGGACGCTTCGGCAGGGCGACAAAGTGATGCACATCAGAAATAATTACGATATTCCTTGGACTCGAGATAACGGAGAAGTCGGCAGTGGGATTTTTAACGGAGATATCGGCATTTTGGAAACGGTGGATCCCCGTGAACAAACCGTTTCGGTGCGATTCGACGATCGGGTGGCTTTTTACACCCGTGAAGACGCCGCCGATCTCGAGTTGGCTTACGCCGTGACGGTTCATAAAAGTCAGGGCAGTGAGTTTGACGCGGTTGTTTTGCCCATCGGTTCAATGCCGCCTCTGCTTTGTTACCGACAGTTGCTGTATACGGCGGTTACCCGTGCTCGGCGGCTTTTGGTGATTGTGGGCAACGCGGATATTCTTCGCCAAATGGTGGATAATCATCGCAAAACTCTTCGATATACGGGATTAGTTGCCATGCTGTCCGAAGGGAGCGGCATATTGTGAGCCGGGGAACGAATTGGAAAGAATCGTTGCTCGGTGCTTTGTTTCCGCGTCGCTGCGCATATTGCGGGCAAGTGATTGGCAAGGGGGAGCGCGCCTGCGCCGAATGCCTGCCGAATTTGCCGATTATGCGCCCGCCTTTTTGTCCGGTTTGCGGCGTGACCAAGGAGCTTTGCGGATGCCACGGCCATCGCCGCGCATTCGACGGATGTATCCCGGCAATGCGGTATGAGGGCGGGGCCAAACGCGCGGTACTCCGGCTTAAAGAATCCTGGGAGGATGATTTAATCGACGCTATGGCGGGCGAGATGGTCAACGCGTATCTTTATCGCTCGGGTGATTCACCGGATATGATGAGTTTTGTCCCGATGTCGGCAAGCGACTTGCGCGCGCGGGGATATAATCAAAGCGAGTTGCTTTGCCGCGCGGTGGCGCGAAGGCTGGGTATTCCCTGTGAACCTTTGCTTCAAAAGCTGTTTGTCACTCCTGCGCAAAAAGAGTTGTCTCCTTTGCAGCGCAGCGGGAATTTGCTTGGGGCGTTTGATTTGAATCAACCCGATCGGTCGCTTGCCGGGGCGAACATCGTCTTGGCGGATGATGTATTCACCACGGGCGCGACAATGAACGAGTGTGCGAAAGTGCTGAAAATCTACGGAGCTTCCCGGGTCACCGTGCTGGTTTTTGCCGCTGCGGTGCGCGAGGAAACAAACGAGAACCCCGTCGGGTGAAAACTACGGACTGGTGAGGAAGTAATTTTTGATGTAATGAGAAGGCACAGTTATGAAAACTGTGCCTTCCTTGTTGGTGCGTCTGGCGGCGCACGTTTCTAACGGGTGAAAGTTCCGAATCCGACCGGTAGCGGGAAGAATGCAGTCGCAGGCAAGGGTTAGCGTTCCTGTTCTATCTTTTTCTTGCGTTTAAGATTTTCCAAAATGGTGTTTACATTTTCTGTGTTTGTAACCTCTGGATAATCCGCTTCAAATTGAATCAGCAGTTCTTTTGAACGCTTTTCCTCATCGCTGACCGCTTGATATGCCTTTTCAAAATTGCCGTTTTTCATTGTTTCCTGAATAAAGGATACAGAGTCGGCGGGAATTTTATCCCAACCTCCATACAAATTGCATACGGCACGGTCAATATCTTCCATTGTCAGCGGAGTGCCACGCTTTTCGTGTTCATAAAGGATACCAATAATATCGGACAGGTCTTTCTTATATTTTCTGCCGGAGCAGAGCTTCATAGCAATGAGATATTCTGCTGAAACCGTGCGGACATTCAATACATTTGCAAACTGCCTGTACCATACAGAGAACTCATGGAGTTTCGGAGTATAGGAATTGGTATTCATAAAATCGGCATTGAGCCAACCGTTCGGAAGATTGAATTTATCGCCTACACGATTAATAGCATCCTTCATTGAAGA
>CAZMAM010000048.1:0-6181 GCA_964564305.1 uncultured Eubacteriales bacterium | reverse complement strand
AAGATCTCTATGGATTTTTAATATTCAGGTGTTCAAGTTGATTTTACAATGCGCGGAAAAAAATCAGTGTGATAGACATAGACTTAGCTCAATAATAGCAGAAAATAAAAGTACATCTGAACACAGAGGATAATGAGATTTTATAGTCATATGGGAGGTTGGATAATTATCCATGAATGGGAAATATACAGATGAGACCAATACCCAAATTCTTATTGCATTGCTTAAGGCACACGGAATTAAAAGGGTTATCGCAAGTCCTGGCGGCACAAATATTGGTGTCATCGCAAGTTTACAGCATGATCCGTATTTTGAGTTATTTTCCTGCGTTGATGAACGTTCTGCGGCATATATGGCCTGTGGAATGGCTGCGGAAAGCGGAGAACCGATTGCTCTGAGTTGTACGGGTGCAACGGCATCTAGGAATTATGCGCCCGCTCTTACTGAGGCATTTTATCGCAAATTGCCTGTACTCGCCATAACTTCATCTCATCCCAACAGTCATATCGGGCACCATATCCCTCAGGTGACGGATCGTCGTTCACCCATTCCGGATACAGTTAAAATGAGTGTTCATCTCCCCATTGTTAAGGATCAGGAAGACGAGTGGGAATGCGTGGACAAGGCAAACGACGCGCTGCTGGAGTTGACCCATCACGGAGGAGGACCGGTTCACATCAATTTGATGACCACATACAGCAGTGATTTCTCAGTAAAAGAATTGCCATCCGTGCGCGTTATCAGAAGGATTATGCCGGGCGATGTGTTTCCTCGGCTGCAAAAAGGCAATGTTGCGGTCTATGTAGGTTCTCATCCGTGTTGGAGTGAACGGTTGGAAAAAGTGGTTGATGCTTTTTGTGAGAGATATGATGCTGCTGTTTTATGCGATAAAACAAGCAATTATAGAGGAAAATACAGAATTGATGCTTCACTCATTGCCTGTCAGACATTTTATCATCCGGAATGCTGCTCTCCCAAATTTTTGATCCATATTGGGGAAATTTCCGGCGCATATATGGATCTTAAACCTCAGCATACATGGCGCGTTTCACTCGATGGAAAACTTCGTGACACGTTCAGGACGCTCGAATATATATTTGAGATGGAGGAATGTACCTTCTTTGAACAGTATGTTTCCGGAATCGAATCTACTGAAAAATATTCCATTTATTTTGATAAATGGAATGGCGAATATAACCGTTTGTATGAAAAGATACAGGAATTACCTTTTTCCAATCTATGGGTTGCGCAGCAAACGGCACCCAAACTTCCGGAACATTCTGTTTTGCACCTTGGAATACTAAGTTCGCTTCGCTCTTGGAATTATTTCAAGGTTCCTGAAAGCGTATTGTGTTACTGCAATACCGGTGGTTTTGGAATCGATGGGAATACTTCCGCTTTAATCGGGGCATCTCTTATTCATCCGGAAAAAGTGTATTTCGGTGTGGTGGGCGATTTATCTTTTTTTTATGATATGAACGCGCTTGGCAATCACCATGTGAGGAACAACGTTCGGTTGATGTTAATCAATAACGGCCTTGGTGCGGAATTTGTCACAGGTAGTGTGGCAAAAAATGCCGGTATGGGAAAAGATACGTATCCATATGTTGCGGCAAAGGGCCATTTTGGGAAGCAATCGAAGACTTTGGTGCGAAATCTTGCGGAGGATTTAGGATTTAAATATCTTACAGCGTCGAATAAGCAAGAGTATCTTTCAGTACTTTTTGAATTCACACAAAAGAGTTTGACAGATAAGCCAATAATCCTTGAAGTTTTTACAAGCGATGACGCGGAAAATGAAGCACTCGAGAAAATGCGACATCTGGAGGTTACGAAGAGCGCCATTTTAAAGCAGTTTGGGAGGAGTGTGCTCGGTGAAAAGGGTACACAAGCGGTGAAAAAAATGCTTGGAAAATAAAAGATAGTGAGGAATACATTGAAACTCAAATCCTTAAGAATTCCCATGCAAGTCAAGGCCTCATTCTGGTTTTTGGTATGCGGTTTTTTGCAGCGGGGCATCTCGGTGCTCACTACACCGATTTTTACTCGTTTGTTGACTACAACGGAATACGGGCAATTCAATATTTTTAATTCTTGGTTCGGCATTATAACAGACATTGTTTCGCTCAAGCTTTGTGCTGGAGTTTACGCGCGCGGTGTGGTGAAATTTGAAGAGGACAGAGCGGCATTCACGTCTTCCATGCAGGGCCTCTCCCTCACGCTCACACTGTTGTGGTCGGCGGTTTATTTCGCTTTCCATGAGTTTTGGAATAACTTGTTTTCGCTGACGACCTTCCAGATGGTCTGTATGTTCGTGATGATTCTCTACACCAACATCTTTGGTTTCTGGTCGATGAGCAAGCGGGTGGACTTCCAATACAAAAGTGTCGTCGCGGTGACAATTGTACTGTCTGTCGCGAAACCGGTGTTGGGAATTATTTTGGTCACATCCTCCACCGATAAAGTGAGCGCCAGAATATTCGGACTTGCCATATTGGAAGCAGTGGTGGGTGTTGTTCTATTTGTCCGGCAGGCGGTGAAGGGAAAAAAGTTTTTCTCAAGCTTTTATTGGAAGCACGCACTGAAATTTAATATTCCTCTGATTCCGCATTATCTCTCCATGACGATACTCAACAGTTCCGACCGCATTATGATTGGCAAGATGGTGAGTGATTCGGCGGCGGGTATTTACGGGCTCGCCTATTCCATTTCCCAGATCATGACCATCTTTAATACTGCGCTGATGCAGACTATCGAGCCGTGGCTTTACCGAAAAATTCATGAGAAGAAGATCACGGATATCCGCAAAGTCGCTTATCCCGCTTTTTTTCTTATCGCTGCCGTCAATTTGATGCTCATCGCTTTGACTCCGGAAGCGGTGAAAATATTCGCACCCGCGGAATATTATGATGCCATCTGGGTGATTCCCCCTGTGGCGATGAGTGTGTTCTTCACTTTTTCGTACACCTTTTTCGCGGTGTTTGAGTTTTATTATGAAAAGACGAAAATGGTCGCTGTCGCCACCAGTGCCGGAGCTTTGCTCAATATTGTGCTCAACTTTATCTTCATCAAAATCTTCGGATATTATGCGGCAGGTTATACCACCCTTGTGTGCTATATGGTCTATGCGCTGTTCCACATGTTGTTTATGCGAAAGGTTTGCCGTGAACAGCTCAACAATGCAAGGCCCTTTAATTTAAAGATATATTTTCTTATTGCGGGCGGATTTCTTATTCTCGGTTTTCTGCTTATGCTAACCTATCCTTTGGCCATTCTGCGCTACGCATTGTTGTTGGTCGCTGTAGTGCTCTGCGTGATTTTTCACCGTAAAATCTTTGCAGCGGTTAAAAACATTTTAAGTGTGAGAAAAGCATAGTGAAGGGAGCATCCTTGTTGTGGTCGCCAAAATAAAAAGGCTTCTCAGAAGTTTAATTTTACTCACCAAAGAAGAAAAAAAGATTCCCATTTCCACCCCTGTCAACACAAATGAGTTATTAAAAGGAAAAATTGCCCTCATTACGGGCGGCAGCGGCGGGATCGGCCTTGCCATGGCCACAAGCTTTCTGAGCAGCGGCGCAAAAGTTATTATTGCGGGAACAAGGGAAGAGAAGCTCATGTCCTGTTCCGAGAAAATCGGTGAGAAGGATAATCTGGCTCATATGGTTATTTATGTTACAGATGTAAAATCATTTCCCGGGAAGGTGAAAACAGCCGCCCTGCCAGAGAGGAGAAAACCGGCATGAAAATACTTGTTCTTGGCGGAACCGGAGCCATGGGCGTCGATCTGGTGAACATCTTGGCGCAGCGCAGCGATGAAGTGACCGTGACCAGCCGCTCGCTGAGAAATTCGGAATGGGATAATGTCCGGTATGTTCAGGGAAATGCGCACGATACGGAGTTTATAAAAGGCCTGATGCGAGAATCTTTTGAAGCGATCGTGGATTTCATGGTTTACGGCACAGAGGAATTCAGGACACGGCGCGATCTGATGCTCGGTATGACAGAGCAGTACCTCTTTTTGAGCTCCAGCCGTGTCTACGCCGAATCTCAAACACCGATCACGGAAGATTCCCCTCGCCTTTTAGATGTGATTAAAGATGAGAAATATCTGAAAACCGATGAATACGCTCTTGCCAAGGCACGACAGGAAGACCTGCTACGGCAATCCGGTAAATTGAATTGGACGATTATTCGGCCCTATATCACCTACAGCAATCAAAGATTGCAATTGGGCGTATACGAAAAAGAACTTTGGCTGTATCGTGCTCTGCATGGCAAAACGATTGTTTTTCCTCGTCCGATCGCTGAGAGAGAAACAACCCTAACGCTTGGCGCGGATGTGGCGCTGGGAATTTCCAAGTTGATCGGGAACGGGAAAGCACTCGGCCATGCGTTTCATATTACCTGTGGGGAGGCGATACGCTGGAATGAAGTGTTGGCAATTTACCGAAATACATTTTCCACAGTTATGGGATATAACATTAAGGTTAAATACGCGGACGATTCCAAGCCTATTTATGATGTTATGGGAAACAAATATCAGGTCATTTATGATCGGATGTTTGATCGAAAATTTGACAATACCAAATTTTTTGAAACTGCGGGAGAAATAGAATTTACTGCCCCGACAAACGGCCTCAAACAATGCCTTATAGATTTCCTTGCCTCACCGCGATTTAGAAGCATACCCAATTTAGCCGTCATGGACAAATTTGCGGGTGAAAAAACAAATCTTTCCGAGATACCGGGAGAAAAATCCAAGCTGAAATATCTCGCGGTGAGATATTTGCCGGGAAAAATGGTTAATGGTTGGAGACGGATAAAATCCGAACTGTCCAAATTAGGCAAACCGAATATCGAACACTTCAGCAGCAAGCAAAACAGTTGAACACTTTTTGTACACACAGGAATAATACAATATTTTATTGATGATCATTTTTGTATGGTTATATTTGTATGGTTATAATTTAGTTATACTCAAGGAGAACACCTAAATGGCTGTGTCACATCCTGCAAATGATATTATAGAAGACAATAATTCTCTAAAGTTTGTTCAGAAAGCTATACTTGAAATCTTTATGGTCTATCGCAAAATATGCGAACAGCACCATCTCCGCTATTGGGCCATTGGAGGAACGTGCTTAGGGGCAGTTCGCCACTGTGGATTTATTCCATGGGATGACGATTTAGATGTTGCCATGCCCGATGAGGATTATCAAAAATTTATGGAAATTGCGCCTAAAGAACTCCCGTATCCGTATGAATTGATTCCTCCGGGAAAGCTTCTGCATTCCCCCGTTCCGTTCATGAAAATTCAAAATGTCGAAACCACATTTATAGAAGATCATGAAAGAACGTTTCCAGATTCTTTTAAAGGCATATTTATAGATATTTTCCCTCTTTGCGGCATGCCGAATAGTAAGGTAGACAAATGGTTGCTTCAAAAAAAAATATACATATTCGGATATCTCAGCAGATATTCTAAAAGAGCTGTTGCCAGTATGCATGGCATGCTGAAAAAAATGTTAGTAATAGGGTCGAAATGCCTTAGTTTTCCTTTTCCTGATAACTATTTCCTTATGTTATGGCTGAAAACTATTTTCAAATACAAGTTTAATGCTGAAGAAAATAAATTCACAGCGTTGTTATGTATCCCGGGATATGGCAAAAACTTAGTTTTCAACAAAGAATGGTTTTCATCCTATGTAGAACTTCCTTTTGAAATAACTACAATACGATGCCCGTCAGGGTATGATGAATTTTTGACCAGACAATTCGGGAATTATTTGGAATTTCCTCCCGAAGAGCAAAGAAGCAATATACATCAAGCTTTTATTGATTTAAATCGTCCATACACGTATTATCAACGACATGGATTAAGCAAATGATTTTGATATTATTGTATTGATGTGATTTTGATTGAGAAACCTTGTATACTCACAATACGAATTACGTACTGTGCATACACGGTAAAATGATCAGTTAAGATTGACGGATTATCTTTCTCATCTAAAAAAGGGTTTACCAAAGGAGAGACAACAAGCATAGTGTGTTATTAACAGAGATAATTAAGGTGACCTCTAAAAATTCCTGTCTAAAGGCAAAAATTTCGTCAATTTAATATCTTGTTAATACTTGTTTGGTATAATAGGGACATCGCGAAAACAGGGGTGGCAAATGT
>CAZMAM010000047.1:0-6380 GCA_964564305.1 uncultured Eubacteriales bacterium | reverse complement strand
AGCACATTTCCCTGGGCGTTCAGGAGAATGATGCCTTCGGTCATATTCTCTGTTACGGTTTCAAATTCCTTTTGTTTTCTCTCCAGTTCGCCTTTTTGCCGTTTGATCTGCCGCTGCTGACTGTCAAGACGGTGCAAGAGCGGAGACAACTCTTCATATTTCCCATTTGAAAGGGGACTCTCCAAATCGAGATGATTGAGCGGTTCCACGATTCTTTTTGACAGTCGTGTGGCAAGAACGAGTGAAAGCACAATGGCGATAACAATGATAATGCCGATTGACCAAGACATCCCCAAAACCAGTGTCAGCAATGTATTTTGTGAAACAGAAAGGCGGATCACAGAGCCGTCCGGAAGACGTTTAGCGCAGTACAGGGAGCGTTCCATCAGTGTAACAGAATAACGGGGGCTTTCTCCCTCACTGCATTCAAGCGCCTCTCTGATTTCCTCCCGTTCCAGATGATTCTCCATTTCATCTACATCAAAACGGTTATCGTAAATGAAATTTCCACTCGAGTCGATCCATGTGATACGATATTGCGCGGTATCAAGACCGTCAAAATAGTTCATGCCTTCGTTTGCTACGGCATGGGCGGCAAGTTCCGTCTGCATCCGAAGCCCATTTTTTTGAACCCCACCAAAATAGTCATAGAGGACAAACAGAAACAAAGTAACACAGGCTATAAAGACGCCGAGGGCTACCAAACAGATAGAGCGAAAAATGCGTTTTGTCATAAGCGCGCTTCCATTCGGTAACCAACGCCGCGCATCGTTTCGATGTAATCTCCGCAAACATCCAGCTTTGTCCGCAGGGTTCCGATATGGACATCCACCGTCCGTGTCTCTCCGATGTAGCCATCCCCCCAAATGCTGTCGAGAAGCTGATCGCGGGTAAAGACAAGGCCGGGATTTTCCATAAATTTTTTGAGCAGCTCATATTCTTTCAACGTAAGCTGTACCCGTTCGCCGCACACAAAAACCGTGTGTTCACCGGTGTTGACCATCAGATCCCCAACTTGCAAAATTTTTTCCGCGTTTCTTTGTACGGTACGGCGAAGAACGGCGCGCACACGTGATACCATCTCCATCATGCCGAAGGGCTTGGCGAGATAATCGTCCGCGCCGAAATCAAGGCCGATGACCTTATCATATTCCGTCCCCTTGGCGGTTGCCATGATAATAGGTACATCCGCTATCGCGGTATCTTTGCGCAGCCGCTTCAAAATGGTAATCCCGTCCTCACCGAGAAGCATAATGTCCAGCATAATAAGCTGCGGTATTTCCATTTTCAGCGCCTCATAAAGTTCCGGCCAGTCCGTTAATCCTTTTGCCTCATATCCGGCCGTGTTGAGCGTATATATCATTAAATCACGAATTCCGGCGTCATCCTCCACACAAAAAATCATTGTTTTCCTGCCTCCTTCGGTATAGGAATGCGTTTTTTGCACTGTATATACTGTACCGGGTAATTATCAAATTCGTAATCGCAGTTTTGTAAAATTCATGTAAAGTCCTCATTCCGCTTCAGTGGGATAGTTCTCTGTTTCCCCTTCCAATCAGCTTAGCGGAAACGAGATACAGCGGAATTGCCGCAAGCTGTGCGGCTGTAGATACCGCGATCATTGCCGGAATGCTTATGTCGTACAAGACGCCGAGAAGCCAGCTTCCGAGGAACCAGAACACCCCAAAGGAACATTCAAAAATTCCATAACCCGTGGCACGGCTCGTTTTTGGAACCATACTACTCACGGCAGCTTTCAGAATTGATTCCTGGGCACTCATGCCGACGCCCCAAAGAACAATACCGGCGAGCAGAGCGGAAACGGAGATTCCGCCAAAGATAAGCAGCGCAAAAGGCGTGGAGATGAGGGTGGATACCGCGAGCACCTTTACGCCTTTTTTGTCATAGAGAAAACCAAAAACCAGCGCAGAAACCGCATCCACCAGCATGGCGCTGGCATACAGCAGCGGAAGATTGCCGGTGGAAACAAGGGAGGAAGTTTGCGCAAGACCAGGCTCCAGCGCCGCATACGTATTGGAAACGTGCATGACAATGAGAGAATAATCGATAAAGCCGAAAGCGAACAGGCTGATACCGGTAATGTAGAGGATAAACTCCTTTTTCATTTTGAACGGAACATATTCCTTCGGCTCCGGTTCAAAATGTTCGGGATTGGGAAATTTATGCTTTGTCACAAGCAGCAATATCAGCGTGATCGCGCCGGGAACGGCGGTCGCCGCAAAACAGACGGCATATTTGCGAAACACGCTTCCTTCCGTCTGAAACAGCATTACAAGATACAGCAGAACGGGACCTAAAAACGCGCCGATTTGATCCAGCATCTCCTGAATGCCAAAGCTCTTTCCCACACCCTCCTGACTGGCGGCGAAGGACATGATGGTGTCCTTCGCAGGCTTTTTAATCGCTTTGCCCATGCGCTGTACAATGAGAAGTCCGCAGGCTGCAACCCAGCCGTGTTCTCCGACCAACGCCAGCGCCGGAACGGCGAGAACATCCAGTACATAACCGAGAATCGTCATGGACCAGTACCAGCGCGTTTTATCCGTGAGCTTGCCAAACATATAGCGCATGGAGTAACCGACCATTTCGCCAAACCCCGAGGCAAAACCAATCGCCCCTGCAGACGCGCCGAGCAAAGAAAGATATGCCCCTCGTATGCTGCTGGCTCCCTCATGGGTCATGTCCGAAAACAGACTGACCACACCGAAAAGCAGAATAAAAAGCATCGCCTTGGAGAGCTTATTTTTATTCGTTTTCATCGCCCACACATCTTTTCACAAGCGTCTGCATTTCCGGGAAACCGGCCTTGCTTTCCTCCTTGCAGCGGTGGTAGAGAATTTCCAAAAGTCGGACAAACTCCCGTTTTTCCGCTTCCGAGAGAGGCATAAGAAGCCACTCGTAAAACCGGGATTCTATGGAAGCTTTCGATTTTTTCAGTCTCTGCGCTTTTTCCGTGGGATATAGCAGGCGGCTGCGCCTGTCCTTTGCGTTGTCCTTGCGGGTGAGATACCCCTTTTTCTCCAGATTCATCGTCTGCCGCGCCACAGCTCCTTTATCCAGCCCCGTGATTTTGCAAACATTTGTCTGCGTGATGCCGGGATTTTTACGAATTGCGTGAATTACTTCAAATTCTCCTGCTCCTATGCCGTCCTCTCGCAGAGTGCGAACAGTAAATTTACTTACCTCTCTGGCAATTTTGGTGAGCATTCGATTTGTAATATCCATAGTGTACTCCTCAAAAAGATGTATCATCAACTAAATAGATGATACTACATCCTTTTTGAATTGTCAATGTCCTACGACTGTAGTGTTACAATTAATGTAAGACCGATAACAAATCAAAATATTTATGGCCATAGTACAGGCTTGCGCAATGCCTGCCCAACGGCTGGGCATATATTCCATATTTTATCCAAAAAGCTTCGCGAATATACAAAGGTTTCCCTGCGGTTTTGTATCATCTGACGAATAATCCGCTGCCTTCTCGTAAAGGGTCAAGCGCAGAGCACGGCTGATTTTTTTCGTTTTCTTGGGAATTATAGATGATTGGAGCCACCCGGAAATTGCCATATTCAAAATGATGAGCGCTGTCATCGGCAGTAAAAACGCGAGTGCCTCGATGAAAGGTCTGCCCCGCTCGATGTATCCGACCAAGTAGGCCACCAAAAAGGTGTGCTCGAACATCGAAATTATCTCGCCGATCACCGCGGAAAGAATCGTGTAGAGCACATAAAACTTATCGATTCGCCAGAGCATCTTCATCGTAAAGCGTATGTTTTGCATAGTGCGGTGGAATGAACTGCCGTCCGTCCTTTTCTTTTTTTTTAGCCATGGAGAGTTGCCTCCTCTCCCGGCTTTGTGAGATGGCTTTGCGCCTGCTTGCCAGAAAAGCGCAGCGCACATTCGGCAGCGGATTCTTGAACGCGGGATTCCTTGCCGCCTGTATTCGGGACGGGGTGCCATACCGTCGGGATCAGCTGTACATGACCACGCCGCAATGGGAGCCGGTATTCGAGCCGGACGCCGCAGCGCTCGGGCTGATCGGAGACGGCGCGGCAAAGGTGAATCAGGCGGTTCCCGGTTATTTCGGCGCAAACAACATCCGCCGGTTAACGGGGGTTCCGATGGACAATGAGTGACGTTGAGAAGCTGCGGCAGCAGCTGATGGACAGATTTGTCGGCACCACCGAAGAGGACAAAAAGTTTCTGGCGTGCTGGGACAAGATACACGGGCCGAAAAGTCAGGCATCCGGTGGTGACGGGAGCGGCTCCGCAAAGGGTGCGAGCGTTTCATACAGGGATGCGTACGATTTGGCTGTCCGCACGGGGCAGAACCTCGCAAGCGCGTTTGCCTCGGTGACGGGCGAGCTTCCGGAACACATCGACAAGGAGTTTGCCGAGGGCTTGATTCGGGACGCGTTGAAAGCGGATTACGACATTGTTTCAAAATCTGCCGCCGCAGTGCAAAAGCGTCTGAACGAGCAGGCGGGGCTGGGGCTGAACGCGGTGACCGCGCCTTTCGATGAAGAGCGGGCAGAAGGGCTGATTACCAAGTTTGCGGAGTACGATGACGTTAAAGACGCCGAATGGTTACTGGGCGAGCCGGTGGTGAATTTCAGTCAGCACATCGTGGACGACACGGTGAAGCAAAATGCCGAGTTTCAGAGCAAGGCGGGGCTGCGTCCGAAGATTGTGCGCAAGGCGCACGGCAAAGTCTGCAAGTGGTGCGCCGCCAAGGCGGGGACGTACAATTATCCCGGCGAAGTGCCCGCCGATGTGTACAAGCGTCACGAGAACTGCCGGTGCACCGTGGAATACGACCCGGGCAGCGGCAAGCGTGTACAGGATATTTGGACAAAGCGCTGGACGCAGGCGGAAGAAAGTGATAAGATTGAAGAGCGAATGAAACTTGAGGGCATTTCGGGAACATCTGTTCTGGCCAAAGGAGGCGCATCAGGCAGTTCCAACCCGCCGGCCCCGTCGAAAGGCGGAGGGGGCAACCCGCCAATCCCGCCGGGAGACGGAGGAGGACATACACCCACACCGCCGGGAGGCGGAGATGATTCTGATGCGAAAAAATTCCTGTATGATTTAGCCGAGCATCCAAAAAAGCTTGGAACATACACGCCAAAAAGCCTGAAAAAGGCGCTGGAAGAAAAAGGGTGCGATGTGAAGCCGCTTTCCGATGGCAATTTCCAAGATGTGTCCTTTGAAGATGGCGGGGGTTACAAAACGAATTTCGGCGGGGACGGGCTGTTGATGTATCATCCAGAAGAACGAAGTCACCACGGCGGAGCCTATTACAAAATTTCGACTGGCAAGAAGGGAATTAAACATTATGACCTTAATGGGAACGAACTTAAACCCGGTAGACGCAAAGAAAATTTATAATCGTGTTTGGGATGAACTTGAAAAAAGATACCCGCTTACGAAGAAAAATGAGGAAGATGTGTTTTCCTATTCTGAAACCAGATATTTTTTACCAGAATTGTTTCCACCTCCATGGAACGCAATCGTTATAGAATATAACGGCTTTGACGAAGGAAAACTCTTTTACTTGGAGGATTACGACAGCATAGACGCGCTGATGAAAGACATCTTGCAAGAAATCGAGAAAGGATGAGGATGGCAAAGACGAATAAATACACGGTCGAGCGTGAATTTGTCGTGAGAAACGGCAAGAACGCCGTGCGGGTGATATGTCTTGACCGCCCAATAGAACATTTTTCTAACTGTGTATTGATTGGCGGTGATGAATATTACAGTCAAGTTGTTTACGATTCGCCTTTAGCATTTTCAATTCCGGACACCGGAGTGTCGATGTATAAAAAGTCGGTAGTTTTCAAGTTTGATTAAGGGAAATATACGGCAATATTTGACGGAATGAAGGAGAATACCATGGTTCACCATTATTTGACAAAATACGAAGAAGGCGGAGCACAATATGTTGAAGCGTGGCTGCAGATTAACGCGTTTGGCAGGAGCTTTTGCTTTTGGCGAAGAAGAATAAAAATATAAGGCTGACGATGTTCAAGCACGATGCCGCACAGCACCGTGCTTTTATTATGCACATTTTCACAAAAGACGCACGAAAGCGAAGGAGGCGCGGAAGATGGCGAAAGACGATTACGATGTGATGGTCTACCGGGTGCTTGTGTATTATTACGCTTGCCTGAAGCGCAAAATCGCGTTTGACGACGCGACCTTTCAAGAGACGGTGCGCAAGCACACCGACAGCGAGGCGTATTGGAACGATGTGCTGAACATGATGCAGGGCGAGGGGCTGCTTTCCGGGCTGACCTTCACCCGCGCGTGGGGGCACGATCTCATCCTGGCCTCGTCGCCGCGGGACGCGCATA
>CAZMAM010000046.1:0-6820 GCA_964564305.1 uncultured Eubacteriales bacterium | reverse complement strand
ATCTCTATGGATTTTTAATATTCAGGTGTTCAAGTTGATTTTACAATGCGCGATTTTAAAAAAAGGTATTGAAAAATGGTTCCAATCTGATTATAATAAATTATTAGATTAGATTGGATCTTGAAATAAGGGGGAGCGACATGTTTACTGAAAGCAAAACGGTCGAACTGAAAAAAGAATATGTTGACGATATAAAAAAGACCGTCGTGGCTTTTGCAAACAGCGAAGGAGGAACCGTCTATATCGGGATAGATGATGACGGTTCAGTTTGTGGCGTTGCGGATATCGATTCAACGATGCTCCGAGTGACCAGCGCGATTCATGACGCTGTGCGTCCGGATGTCATGATGTTTGTAGATTGCAATTATATTAACATAGAGGGCAAAAATGTTGTGGCCGTTTCGGTGCAGCGTGGTACGGCCCGACCATATTACCTTCAGGGAAAAGGAATCCGTCCCGAGGGTGTTTATGTGCGTCAAGGTTCGTCTACTGTTCCCGCTTCCGATACGGCAATCCTCAGCATGATCAAAGAGACGAGCGGCGACAGCTACGAGACTGCAAGGTCCCTTGTCCAACAGCTTACTTTTGACAGAACATCAGAATTCTTTAAACGGCGGGGTCTTGAATTCGGCGGTCAGCAGATGCGGACTCTTCACCTTTTGGGAGAAGACGGAACATATACAAATCTTGCATTTCTCTTGTCCGAGCAATGTACCCATGCCATTAAGCTCGCTGTATTTGAGGGGAGCAAAAAAACTGTATTCAAAGATAGAGTGGAGCTGTCTGGTTCTCTGCTGGAACAGATTGAATCCGCTTTTGAGTATATCGACCGCTATAATCGTAACCGCGCAGAATTTCAAGGGCTAAATCGAGTGGAAAGTCGTGACTATCCTGTTGAGGCAGTGCGAGAGGCATTATTAAATGCCGTCGTCCATCGGGATTACTCTTTTAGCGGACCGACATTGATCAGTATCTTTGAGGATCGCATGGAATTTGTGTCGATTGGCGGATTGGTCAAAGGAATATCCCTTGACGATGTCATGCTGGGAGTTTCCGCACTCAGAAACCAACATCTTGCCAATATTTTTTTCAGATTGAAATTGATTGAGGCATATGGCACCGGCATATTGAAAATAAAAGAGTGCTATGCTGACTCTACTATAAAGCCATTAATTGAGGCTACCAGTAATGCTTTCAAAATCACACTCCCCAATCTCAACTTTGAGAGAGAAAACAACAGCAGCGTAGGAGACAAGCCGCGCCCCCAAACAAGCAATACAAAGAAGGACGAGCGGATCAAGAAAGTTGTTACATTATGCCAAAGGAATGGATTTGTAATCAGAAAAGATATTGAATCAGCCTTGCATATATCCCAAGCAACGGCGATTTTGCTCTTGCGCGAAATGGTAGCTAATGGTCTCCTTGTAAAAAAAGGTACCGCGAAAAATCTGCGGTACTATTTATCGAACCTATGATGTGCTCTGAAATAAATCATTTTGATTTGAGCAACGGGAGAAAAAGAATATGCCTACACGAAGCGAGATATTTGATAAATGCAAAATAATACTTTATCAAAATGAGAGTCTTGATCTTGATCATTATTATCAGGAACCATATCAAGATGCAGATGATGAAATTAAGGAAATCGGGGATCCCAACTGAACAATAGAATCTATTCTTAAGGCAATACCACATAATGATTGTGCCTCAGATGAGCTGTCGGATTTTTCGTTAGATGAAACAACAACCGCAGGGAATACCTTGTTTATTCGCAAGGATTTTTGGCTAAATTACGGAAAAGACGCAAAGCCGCTTGGGTAGGGCTTGCGTCTTTGTGTGCGGTGTTGCCTTCGATTACCTTTAGATTACATGGAAAAAGCGCGGTTATGTTCTGATTTGACCGTTTCCGTACAGGATATATTTGCAGGTCGTCAGTTCTCTCAGGCCCATGGGGCCGCGGGTGTGCAGCTTTTGCGTGGAAATGCCGATTTCTGCGCCCATACCGAATTCTCCGCCGTCGGTAAAACGGGTGGACGCGTTGACATATACGGCTGCGCTGTCTACCGAAGCGGTAAAGGCCTGTGCCGCACGGACATCTTGCGTAAGGATAGCTTCGCTGTGTCCGGAGCCGTACCGCGCAATGTGTGCACAGGCTTCCTCCAGTGAATCCACCACTTTTACCGCCATAATTAAATCCCCGTATTCCGTTTCCCAGTCTTCCTCCGCAGCGGGGACGCAATGGGCCAAGGGTGCGCAAACCGGGAGAGAGCGGGGGCAGCAGTGAAGCTCAACTCCGGCGCCGGCTAATCCCTGTGCCAAAGCGGGCAGCGCCTGCGGGGCAATATGCGAATGAACCAGCAGTGTTTCTGCCGCGTTGCAGACCGATGGGCGCGACGCTTTCGCGTTGACCGTCACCGCTACCGCCATAGGAATATCGGCGTTGGCGTCCACGTAAATGTGGCAGTTTCCCGCGCCGGTTTCGATAACGGGAACCGTCGCGTTTTCCACTACCGTTTTGATAAGACCCTTTCCTCCTCTGGGAATGAGCACATCGATCGATTCGTTTAGGCACATCATTTCTCTGGCGGTTTCGCGGTCGGTGTTTTCCACAAGCTGAACCACATCTTGCGGCAATCCGGCGTCGTTAAGACCGCTTCGGATGATTTTTGCTGCCGCTGTATTGGATCGAAGCGCTTCTTTTCCTCCGCGCAATATTACGGCATTTCCGGCTTTCAGGCAAAGCGCCGCCGCGTCTGAGGTGACATTCGGGCGCGCTTCGTAAATAATGCCGATAACCCCCAGGGGTGTGCGAACCTTTTGAATTTTCAGCCCGTTTGGCCTCGCGCTGCCTTCTATGATTTCCCCTACCGGATCCGGCAGGGCGGCCACATCCCGTACACATTTGGCCATTCCCTCCACGCGCTTTTCGGTGAGGGTCAGGCGATCCAGAAGGGAAGTGCTCATACCGGAGGCTTTTGCCGCGGCAATATCTTCTGCGTTGGCGGTAAGAAGCCATTCCCGTTCGGAGAGCAACCGGTCGGCGATGCATTCCAATGCCGCATTCTTTTTGGCGGTGTCGGTGACCCGCAAAATGGCCGAGGCGCGTTTGGCGGCCAACCCAATCTCCCGAAGTGTCATATTGGTTCCTCCTGTTCGTCGGTTTCGCTTAAAAACAAAGTGCCGCAGTCCTTTCCTTCCAAAACATCATACAGACGAAACGGATGACTTCCGTCCATCACCACCGTGGGGATGTGCGCGGCCATGGCAATTTTTGCCGCCTGAAGTTTGGTAATCATGCCGCCGGTTCCCCGGGAGGAACCGGCTCCGCCCGCTAAATCCAGCAAGCGCTGATCGATTTTGGTGACCAGAGGAATCCGTTTGGCGTTTTGATTTTCGCGAGGATCCGCATCGTGTAGGCCGTCGATGTCGGTCAGCAATATAAGTCCGTCCGCGTGCGCCAATACCGCAACCATGGCGGAAAGGGTGTCGTTGTCGCCGAATTCGATTTCCTCTGTGGATACGGTGTCGTTTTCATTGACAATGGGCAGTGCGCCGTAAGTCAGCAGCCGATCCAGCGTATTGGTGATATTGCGTCTGCGCACGGGATCTTCCACGCCGTCGCGGGTCAGTAATACCTGCGCGGTGACATGTCCGTATTCGGAAAAAAGCCTGTCGTAGCGGTACATCAGGGCACATTGCCCGACAGCCGCCGCCGCCTGTTTTCCGCTGAGCTCTTTCGGGCGCTCTTTCAGGCCCAATGCTCCCACGCCGACACTGATGGCGGCAGAGGACACCAGCACAATTTCCAGCCCGGAATTTTTTAAATCGGAAAGCACTCTGACCAACTGTTCGATTCGCCGCAAATGCAATTGCCCGCTGGGGTAGGTCAGGGTCGAAGTGCCGATTTTCACCACCAATCGGTGAATATGATCGAATGCAGACATACCGTTCATCCTTATATTGGCCGCTTATTCCTGCTTATCCTGTGCCCTGCCGTCACTCCGTGTACCGCGTGTAACGAGGGCAAGCGCAGGCTTTTTTCCCGGGCTACCCTTCCGAAGGAGGTTCTGTCGGGGTATCGGTGGGTACCGGCTCAGTCGGTTCGGGAGGTTCCGTCGGTTCCTGAGGTTCTGTTGCTTCGCTTTCTTCCGGTTCTGTTTCGGAAGGAACTTCGGTGGATTCGGTCGGCGGTTCGGATTCGGTTGTTTCCGGCGGCAACGTAGGCACTTCCGTGGTGGATTCCGTCGGAGGTTCGGTCTCGGGCGGTTCACCGGAATAATTGATTTCGCCCAGCGTATTTCCGGCGTAGGGAATTTTATCGCTCTTGTAATATCCGTACGATCCGCCGATGCCTGCGATACCGTTGGAAGGGTTGTAGTTCATCGCCTGAACATCGCCCCATTCTTCAAAAGAACCGGAACGCCCATAGTGCAATTGGAGCATGCACCGGCTCCACAACTCTTTGGCAATGGAGCGCTGGTAATCGGTCATTTCCGTATTATGATCGTATCCCATCCAGACGGCGCCCACATAATAGGGCGTCCCCGCGACAAAATAGGAGTCTTTGTTGTCGGTGGTGGTACCGGTTTTGGCAAATACTTCGGTGCCCACCCAATCATCGGCTATGGCAGAGGCGGTACCGTAAGTGACAACCGTTTGTAGCAGCTTGTTCATGATAGTGGCGGTGGAAGGATCGATAACCGGGGCCGTGGAGGGAATATGTTCCAGCAGCGTTTCGCCTTCCTGATTCGTGACGCGCTGATAGCAGTGCGGTTGATTATAATACCCGCCGTTGCCGAAAATCTGAAATCCCGCGCACATTTCCTTGACGGTTACCCCGTAGGTAAAGCCGCCCAGACCGAGGGGAGAATAATTCAAATCCTCCGGCTCCAGAGAAGTGAAGTGGAGCTTTTCGGTCAGAAAATCATAGCTGGTCTGCAGACCCATTTGCTGGAGAATCTGTATGGGAACCGTATTGTACGATTGCTGCAGCGCGTGTTGTACGGTGGTGTACCCGTGATCTCCCGTTGCGGTTCCGAAATTGTGCGGCCACCAGCTTCCGTCCGGCAACTGAATGGGCGCATCCCGAACCAAAGTGGAATAATTGATAATATCCTGATCGATGGCAGGCGCATAAGTCGCCAGCGGTTTAATGGCGGAACCCGGCTGCCGTCTGGCTTGAGTGGCGCGGCTCAACGCGCGGTTCACTTCTTTTTCGCCCCTGCCTCCGACGGTGGCAATCACCCTGCCCTGATAATCCATAATGTACAGTGCGGCATTGATTGGTTCCGCGGAACCGTCGATATCCGGGAAATAGGCGTTATCTTGGAAGATTTCTTCCATGGCGCTTTGAATTTCCACATCTTCGTAAGAGTAAATACGCAGGCCGCCGAAAAATACCAATTGTTCCGCGTATGTATAATTGTAACCGTAAGTTTCCATTAAATCGGCGATTACATCGTCGATGATTTCATCTACGTAATAATCCTGAACATCCACGTATCTGCCGCTGTTTTTGTAGTGCAATTCTTCCCCGTATGCCTGGCGGAATTCGTCGTCGGTGATCATGCCCAGTTCGTGCATTTTATCCAAAATGACTTTTTGCCGTTCCCGGGCATGCGCGGGGTGATCGTACGGATCGTAGTAGGCTGGGCTGTTGGTCACGCCGGCAATCAGGGCGCATTCCGCCAAACTCAGCTCTTGAATATCTTTTCCGAAATAATAATTTGCCGCGGCGCCCACGCCCACTACATTGTCCGACAGCGGCAAGATATTCAGATAAGCCTCCAAAATTTCTTCTTTGGTGTAATAATCGCGTTCCATTTCTAAAGCGCGGAAGATTTCGCGAATTTTCCGTTCGATTTTTACATCGTTATCTTGGCTGACCACCTTGATTAGTTGCTGAGTGATGGTGGATCCGCCGAATCCGTCATCGCCGCGCAAAACGAGATTGACCATGGCGGCGGCGGTGCGCTTCCAGTCCACACCGTGATGTTCCCAAAAACGTTCATCCTCAATCGCGACAACCGCGTTCTGCAGATTTTCCGGGATATTTTCCAAATCGGTCCAGATTCGGTTAATACCCTCCAAGCGCTGGCTTTCTACCCACTCACCGTTTTCGTCCTGAGTCAGCACAATGCTGGTACCGTTATCCATGATGCGGGTGATATCCGGCACTTCCTGAGAATTGGCAAAGGTGTTAAAGACATACACCGTCAGTACGCATCCCGCAATACAGCAGGCAATGGTGATGATGAGCAGGATGGTCATGACCGCTTTCAGGATAAACTTGAGAAAATGTCCCAATATACGCATCGGCGTACTGTGGTATACCGACTTCAGTACGCGGACAAAAGCAGGTTGACGCTTGGCTTGGGCGGGCATATCGGACAATCCCCCTTATCGCTTTTCGGGTTTTCGAAAATGTGAGTAAACGATATACCTTTTCATTATACCACAATTTCAGCTGTTTTGTCAATCTTTCAAACCGGAAAATTCACAATTTGGGGCAGCAATCGGGTAATCAGTGTGCAGATGGCATAAATGACCGGCTGGTGCAGCAGATAAATAATCAGGCTGTGACGCCCCAAAAAGGCGAGCGGGCGGATATGCGGTTTTGCGCACCACTTGGGCAGTTTCGGCAGCCAATGCCCGAGAAAGGCGCCGCCCAGAAAACAGAAAAACCAAGGGATAATGGGAAAGTAATCGGCCGATTCGACATTTCCGATGCCCAGCGGCATAGTCCACCATAGCGCCTGCCAATCCTCCCGAGTTTGCCACTTGATTAACAAAGATAGATGAAAAAATGTTGAAAAATACA
>CAZMAM010000045.1:0-7756 GCA_964564305.1 uncultured Eubacteriales bacterium | reverse complement strand
GCCCGGGAAGTTTCGCACCACCGACAAAGAGGTCGGGAGCGGTAATTTTTCTTTAATGTATACGAAAGGAGGGCACAAGAACATGATTGTGATTATGGGAGCATCGGCGTCCGGAAAAACCACACTGCAACAGGATTTTTTAGCAGCACACCCCGATTGGCACAAAATTGTGACCGTCACTACGCGACAGCCGAGATTCGGAGAAGTTGACGGACGGGATTACATATTTGTATCGTCAAAAGACTTTGCGCAAATGGCGACCAAATTTGCGTTTGCGGAAACGGAGAGTTACGGCGGCAACAGATACGGAACACCTATTGAAGCGTGCCGGGACGAACACGCCATTGCGGTTTTGACGCCTAAAGGAGCCGCAAGCCTGAAAGCAAATGGAGTACCGGTTACTTCTGTGTATATTAAGACAGATTCATTAAGCCGTCAGGCGCGGCATACAGAACGCGGAGACGCTCAAAGTATGGTACAGCGACGGGAAACAGCGGATTGGACGGCATTTCAGGGAGCGGATATCAACGCCGATTACGTTATCGACAATACGGGATTTCGGCTCAACCGGGAACAAATGCTGACTTGCTTAGAGAAAATCGTCGGAGAAAGGAAAAGAAAGCCGCCCGCCAAGGGTTATGTTCGCTAAAGGTAGGTATTCACTTATTTATTTTATATAGAGATGAGCAAAACGCAAGTTTTGCAAAAGTAATTTACATTATATAGATAATTGTATCAAGTGATTGCCCAATATATTGTATTTCACCGTGAGCAAATTGGAGTTTTGCTCATCACTGTATTTTATACACAAAGGAGTTGGTCTTAATGAAAAAGGCATTGTGTTTATTATTATCCGTCATGTTGCTGTTGACCTTTACAGCTTGCGGGAATCGCGCCGACACTGACACAGACAACGGCCCAAATTCAAAGCCAGCCGCCTCAGACGATAGCGATTGGTTAAAAATCAAGCCCGAATTCAATGAAAACACATATGATTTTGAAAGAGGCCTGTTCATAGTTCAGGGCGATGAAGGCGAAGCGGCTACGACAATTGTCGGATTAACCGATGAAGGAATGCAGCAAACCGATCTGGTTATTCCGAAAGGTTGCACAAAACTCTGTGACCCATATGCCCAATATTATTTGCAAAACGAAAATTTGAAGACCGTCACTTTTGCCGACCCCGATACCTCTATTGAAAATCATCTATTTAATAGATGCGCAAATCTTGAATCAGTCGTATTACCGGAAAACATGACGACCATAGACGACTTTATGTTTTTTGATTGTACATTGCTTAAATCTATGGTTATTCCGGACAACGTGACTTCGATCGGAGACAGCGCGTTTTACGGCTGTACATCTCTCACATCGGTAACCATTTCTGACGGAGTAACCGAAATTAAAGAAAAAGCATTTGATAATTGTGAATCGCTGAAAGAAATCACTATCCCGGATAGTGTTGCGCAAATAGGCGCCGATGCCTTTAATGACACAGGCGTGGAGTTTGCTCACATTGGTTCCGGAATAACCGAAATTCCCGAACGTCTGTTTTCCGGTTGCAACGCTCTGACCAATGTGGAGCTTCCGGAAACAATAACCACCATTGGCAAAGAGGCTTTTGAATGGTGCGAATCTCTGAAGGAAATCACTATCCCCGACGGTGTGACGACATTAGAATACGCCACATTCAAAAATTGCCACGCGCTCGAAAGCATACATTTATCCGCCAACTTGGAAAGTATTGATGATGATTGCTTTTCCGCTTGCACAAGCTTGCCAGAAATCAATTTGCCGGACGGATTAAAAGCGCTGGGAGTAGGCGTTTTCAGCGGAACACTTGCGCTCAAAGAAATACATCTTCCGGACAGCATTAATTCCATCTCTACATCGACTTTTTCCGGAACCGGCCAATTGCCAATTTACCTGAAAAAAGGCAGTTACGCGGATCAGGTACTCACCAGCAGCGAGTTGCTGGATTATATGCTGAACATAGTGTATGAGGAATAGGAGCTTGTCATAATGATATAAACAAATATCAGGTGTGAAAAACCAAAGAGGAGTGGAAAGCGATGGCAAAGCGGTATTTTCTGATGTACATGAGTGACCAAAAGATTTACGGCAGTTACGACCACCACTGGGCGGACGCAAGCACGATTAAGGCCGCCAAGGGTTACATCAGCAAAGTCCGCGAGGCGGAGGCGGAACATCACCCGAGGGATTTCCGAATTTATGATTCTTGGGGAGGCGTGCAGGAAGATGAAGTCACAGGCGTGCCATTTGTGCCTACCATGTATCAGGAGGATTGAAAATAAAAATGGAATACAAAGAAGCATTGTTCGAGAAATGCTACCAAGCAGGTAAAAAAGGGAATACTTATAAGTTTTATGCTTGTTACGATGCTATCCGTTCTATGGGTCTCATAGACAATTATAAAGATTGGGTCGAATACAGAGAGAACCCGGAGAAAGACTCAAGGGAGCTTGGAAACAAAAATTCCTTGCGAAGCCGATACGATGCACGTTGAATTGTACTGATTGCCGAAACGGCCTTCGGGCCGTCACCGGGTGGCTGCCCTCTCCCGGTCTGAAGATGGCAGGGCAGAAAGGAAAATAAAAATGAAAACAGAAAAAGAACTTATGAAAGCAGCCCTTATCCGTGATGATTGGAAAAGTTTAAAATTATGGAGCTGGGCGCACGATTATGAGAGCAAAGCAGAGGAGTGGAATAATATATTTCCCCCAGTGACTGATGATAGACGCATTTTTATTAACACGTACTATCAGGTTTACAATGCAATAGATAGTTTGACGGACAATCCAAATACTTGGGTGTGTTGTGCGATAAGTCACGAGTTAGACAGCGAACGCAAAACAATGGACGAAATTATTGACAAATTTACAGAACGAGAAAAATTCCCGCCCCAAAGGAGTGGCAGAAATGTCCGTGAAAGGTGAGAGAATCCGCCAGTTTCGTAAAATGCGGGGTATGACGCAGAAGAATCTCGGTATATTGCTCGGCTTTCCCGAAAAGAGCGCCGAAATACGAATTTCACAATACGAAATGGGAATGCGTAATCCGAAACAGGAACTCACCGTTGTTTTGGCAAAAGCATTAGATGTTTCCGAACAGGCCCTAAATGTTCCCGATATTGAAAACGGCCTCGCGCTTATGCACTTATTGTTTATGCTGGAGGATATGTGGGGCCTGACAGTGGAAAATATAGACGGAAAATGTATTTTGACATTTGCCGGCGACGACAGGGCCAAATTACGAGAGAAATTATCCGATTGGAGCAAGAAGGCGGAAAAGCTGAAAGCCGGAGAAATATCTAAACAGGAATACGATAAATGGCGGTATCGTTATAACACATATTCTGACGTAATAAATTAACTGAAAGGACGAGTTACCCATGAAAGAACAAAAAAATGTACGGTTCGGCTGCCCGTTCCTCTACCAAAAGAGTGTGGCGAGGCACCGATGACGAAAAAAGAATTTATTCAGGCGGCAGCTTCGGGCGGGTATGCCTCTCAAAATCTGGCACGGAAATATTGCCGGGAAAGAGTGCCGAATCAAATATTATTCAGCGAAGAGGACTTCATTCCCCTCTTTCGGTGGGCAGGCGGCTGCCGCATTACCAAATACGATTACGCCCGAAAAAGATATTAAAAAAAAGAAGGAGCAGTAGTCATGTCTTGGATTGAATCTCATCAGGAAATACGCAACCACCCCAAAACAAAACGCTTTGCGAGAGAAATACAGGTTTCCGTCCCTACCGCCATCGGATATCTGCACTGTTTATGGTGGTGGGCAACCGACTACGCACCGGACGGAGATTTAACCGATTTCGCCGATTGGGAAATTGCCGACGCCGCGTACTATGAAGCAGACGACCCGGAAACATTTAGGAAAGCATTGATTCACGCCGGGTTTATCGACCAGACAGACGATGGCAGAATGCAGCTGCACGATTGGCACGATTACGGCGGAAAAAACCTAAAGCGCCAGCGAATGGCCAACGAACGCAATAAACGATACAGAGAAAGACAGCAATCCGCCGAAATTATTCCGGAAGACACGTTAAATTCCGAAAACGAACCCGATGTTCTTCAGGAAGAATTTACAGATACCGTGCCAAACGAGTACGAGACCGTCACAAGCGCATCTCAAATTGATAGTGAGTGCGTCACAGGTGCGTCACGAGACGCAAACGAGTGCGTCACAAGTGCGTCACAGGACGGTAACGAGCGCGTCACGAGCGCGTCACGAGACCGTCACAGGACGCACACACAAGACAGGACAGGACATGACAAGACAGGACATGAGATAACCCCCCATAGCCCCCCGCAGGGGGGCGGTGGCGGGTCAGGCAATGCCGGAAAATCGCCTCCGAAACAGGAACGGCAATTTGAGGAGTTCTGGTCTGCCTACCCGAAAAAGCAGGGCAAAGGTGCGGCACAGCGCGTCTGGAATCGAATACGACCGGACGATGCGCTGTTTGCCGTCATCATGGACAGCGTGAAAGCCCATGCGGAGCATAATCCGCAGTGGCTGAAAGACGGCGGACAGTATATTCCGAACCCCTCAACTTGGTTGAATCAAGAACGGTGGCAAGATGAAATGCCACGGGAAATAGCCGGCGATTGCCCGGTATCCTTCAACATCGAGGAATACACGCAGCAGTCACACCGCCGGCCGCGCATTGTTTGACGCCGCATATAGCGGCAGAACCGTCACAATTTGGGAGGGTGAAAAATGAGCGCCAAGGAATATTTGCAGCAGCTGAAGCGATTGGACACCATCATTAACCAGAAGCTCCGGGAACTTGCCGATTTGGGGCGAATGCTCACCGGCTTTTCGGGCATGGATATGAGCAAAGACCGTGTGCAGAAAAGCCCTGCCGGGGACGCTCCGTTTGTCTCACAGGTGAATCGCATGATTGATTTGGAAGAGGAAATCAACCGAGAGATTGACCGTTTTGTGCGGGAAAAGCACCGAATCATCAATCAGATTCACGGATTGCCCGATACGCGCTATGTGGAGATTTTGTACAAAATCTACGTCGAATTCAAGCCGCTGGAAAAAGTGGCCGATGAGATGGGATATTCCGAGCAATACATCAGGAATCTCCAAAAAGGCGCATTGCGGGAATTTGAAGACGCCTATTTGTGAAAAACGAAAGCGAGGAAATCATCATGGAACCGAATTTCGAGGAAAACTGGATTGGGATTGCCGAAGCGGCCGAACATCTTGGCATTCATGTAAACACCCTGCGAAACCTGATTCGCAAAACCGATATTCCCGGCCACCAAATCGGCAAACGGTGGAGATTCAAAAAATCCGAATTGGACGAATGGGTGAAAAGCGGCAAAAGTGCGCTTTAACACCCATGGCTAACAGCGCACCGCCGGAGTGCGAACATATGACAATCGGCGAGTGTTTAGAAAAGCATCTTGACCTGTAAACACAGCCTTTACCGAAAAGATGTGAGAAAATGTGAATAAATGTGAGAAAATGTGAAGAATTGTGAAGAAATGTGAGAAAATGTGAGAAAATATTACTTGATTTTCAAGAATGACCGTGCTATACTGTACAATAGAAGTTTGCTCCTCGAGGGCAAGCTTCTTTTTTAATCCCAGAAAATGTTGGTCGCTGTTTCTATCCAAAAATTGCCAAATTTGGCCGTTAACGTGCCGTTAGCGACCTCCGAGTATAAATATATGGCCCTTGCTTTTTAAGGCGCTTACAGGGCAAAATCCGGTAAAAATAAAAATGCCCGAAAAACGCGAAGAACCCGCATTCCAAAGCCATTTTGCGGGGTTTTTGTTATCAACCCGAAAATGAGGTTTTTTTATGCCCATAGCGTAAACGAAATGAGGTGATGGCAGTATGCCGATGATGAGCAAAGCGGAGAATCCGGAGTGGGCTTTGTTTCTGAATGAGCAAGACTGTATCACCTATAATGAGCTTTGCAGGAAGTGCGTCAACGATTGCAAACAGAGTTTCCGGGTGACGGTGATTCAATGCCCGAAATATCAATTCAAGCAGAAGGGAGAACAAATAAATTGACCAGCAAATTTGATTTAATCACGGAACTGTATAACCGAACCTGCGCGTCGGTAACGGAAAAGTTGGAACAATGGGAGGCATTGCTCCGGACAGCGGGCCGTAATTTCAGGCTTCGCTTTGACGAGCAATTATTGGTCTACGCCCAGCGGCCCGACGCTACCGCCGTGCTTACCATGGAGCGGTGGAACGAGGCATTCGGGCGCTGGGTTAATCGGGGAGCAAAAGGAATTGCCGTATTTGAGGACGCAAACAGAAGCCGACAGAGATTGATTCACTATTTCGACATATCCGATACCCACGAAGTCCGAAATTCGCGCCCCGTTCCCATTTGGGAAATGCAACCGGAATACGAAAGCGAGATGGTACAAACACTTGAAAACACGTTTGGCAAGGCAAGGGATCGCAGTTCTGTTGAAAGCATTATTGAAGGGTGTGTGAGCAACGCCGTCAATGACCGCATTGCGGAATACCTCGAAAATTTATCAAACACGGCAAGAGGCTCCGGGCTGGAGAACCTGTCTTCGGAAGAAGCAAGCAAAATCTATACCGACCTTGTGAAAGCAAGCGCCGCATATATGATTATCAACCGTCTGGGGCTGGATATTTCCCGATATACGTCAAATGATTTTTCCGACATCAGGCATTTCGACACGCCGGACGCCTTGGGCGCCTTGGGATTTGCTATGAGCGATATTGCTCAAACGGGACTGTCCGAAATTGCCCGAACCGTAAATTTTCTAAAAAAACCAAATCGCATAATTGCGATAAATGACCGAAGCAATTATAATAGAGACACCAATCAGGAAAGGGGTACCGAACATGAACGAAATAACGTACACATGGCAGGGGGATTATCTGATTCCCGACTTGGCATTGCCGGAGCAGCCGGACGTGGAACTCGGGCGCTGGGCGCAGATGCGGAGGAAGTATTTGAAGGAACACAACAGACTTCTCTACTACAGTTTGCTGACGAAAGGGATACTGACGCAGCATCTGGCGGAAGTGCAGCAGAGAGCCGACGAGATGGAAGAAACACTCACTCGGCAGATGGCGCAGCAAGAGGGATTGACCGAGGAAATGAAAGCCAACGACATGATGAAGTGGGTCGGCCTGATGAACAACATCCGGGAATCAGTACGGGAAATCGTGATGTCGGAGGTAATCTTCGCAGATTAAACCAACCCACAGCCGAAATACAACAGCAAAGCTTCACAAAAGCGGAGGAAACACAAACCTCCGCTTTTGTTATGCCGAGTACGTCCGATGAACCGGCTCCGTTCGACATAAATGAATATGACGACCCAGACTATTACGAACAGCAGGAAATAGCCGAACGGGAAGCGCGGGAGCAAGAAATGCAAGGGCAGCCTGCCCCGCGTTTTGACGCGGATGCGTTTGAAAAGCTGCTGCAGGATATTCAAGACAATTTTGTTATTGATAAACCGGAAACAACGGCACAGTCTGCAAAACCGGAGACGGCTGCGGAGACTGAGGAACCGCAGATCACGACTGAAACGACCGCTTTTTATTCCGGTGAAAAGAACAAGTTGCCCTTTGATGTGGTCGTTGAGAAACTGCACGTTGTGGAGCCGCAGCGTGAAGCTGAACCGCAGGAGGCGGTATCTCCATCCGTTACGCCGGAACCGCAGCATGACCCCATCCCCGCCTCTAACTTCCACATCATGGA
>CAZMAM010000044.1:0-8625 GCA_964564305.1 uncultured Eubacteriales bacterium | reverse complement strand
TGATCTTCTTTACGGCAAAAGGAAAAGATTTCTGCAGAGAACTCCTTTCGGATGGGCGCGTGCAGGTGCTGGGTTATACGAAATACAAAGAGATGATCCGGCTGTCCGCGAGAGCGCTCCCCGTCCCGGAGGAAGAACAAGCGTATTGGATCGACACGATTTTTAAGGAGCAGCCGTATCTCGCGAATGTGTATCCGGGCGATACGCGAAAACTCGCGGGAATCGTGTTTGAGATCAAGGACGCTCAAATCGAATATTTCAACCTCGGAGTCAATCCCATTTTTCGGGAGACTTATGTGATTGGCAATGGCAATGTCTCTCTAAAAGGATATTTTATTTCTGACAATTGCATCGGCTGCGGGAAATGCTTAAAAAACTGCCCTCAAAAATGCATTACTCCCGGCAAGCCTTATCAAATCCCACAAACCCATTGCCTGCACTGCGGCAACTGCGCGCAGGTTTGTCCGGTTTTTGCGGTGAAAAAAAGGAAGTAACTAAGCCGCGCCTATGTTATTGTCAGTCCTAATTGTAGACAAATCATCTGAGATTCGTACAAGGCGGATATGTACATTTGTCAATGAAGTGAGACCAAAAAATAAGAAAAAGCAGTGATGAGCAAAACTCCAATTTGCTCACGGTGAAATACAATATATTGGGCAATCACTTGATACAATTACCTATATAATGTAAATTACTTTTGCAAAACTTGCGTTTTGCTCATCTCTATAAGAGAAAAGATAAAAAAGTTGATTTAATTGTGTGTGGGGGGGGGGATGGCGGCCGACAATTCACGGTGCCGTTGATTAGGGGATTGCCATCCGAGAACGGCCATTGGGATATTATTGGATCGGTACAGGTAGCGCTTCATTTGCAATGGCAAGTCGTCATAGGAGTAGAAGCTTAAATCATTGTACAATCTCTCCTGATCATTGCGTTGACCTCGCTTTACTTTCCCGTTATGCCAAGGAGTCTTGGGCCGGATAAAATTTCCTTGACAGACATTGCCGGGAGATGGTATACTTTGAACAGTTTCTCAAGAAAGGAGCGCTCCCCCGTGAGAGAATTTGCCATGATTTTCACACATCTGGGGGGGGGTACTTTGTGAGTATTTAAAATATTTTACGGATGCTCAAATTACAGGCTTTCACAGCCGTTGCTTGGTGTGCTTTTGTTTCGGTGCGCCAAGTAGCGGTTGTTTTTATTGCCGATGACCGAACGGCTACGCCGGGTGCTTTGGTGTCCTG
Source organism: uncultured Eubacteriales bacterium (assembly GCA_964564305.1). Lineage (GTDB taxonomy): Bacteria > Bacillota > Clostridia > Oscillospirales > Acutalibacteraceae > RGIG1959. The sequence continues at coordinate 7,381 of CAZMAM010000044.1, read as the reverse complement.
TTCGATTCTCGGCCATTTTTATGCTTAAGGAGTTCACGCGCCATGGATGAAAAAGAGAAAATCACCGTTGATGAAACCGTGCCCGAAAACAATAGCGAGCCTCAGGACAAAGCGGAGAACACAAACACTGCGGAAGATGAGAAAGCGAAAGAAGCCCATCGGGACGGCAAGGCTCGCAGAAAGATTTTTGTGATAACCGGAATTCTTCTTGCTCTGATTTTTTTGGCCATCGTTCTGGTGTTTTGTCTTCGCGGCTGCCGGGATGGCAGCGGCGAGGGCACAAAGGGTGACAGCGGAATAACCGCCTCATCGCGGAGGACCGCAACGTCTGCCGAGAGCACCGCCGCGTCCACGAATAAAGCCGTCACAACTGCCAAGAGCACAACGGCCAGCGTTGCTCCCGAACAGACACAGAATAGTACCGGTACTCAAGCGCCAACAAAAGCTCCCGCTCAGGAAACAACCGCCACTCCGCCACCGGCGAATCCAACCAAAGCACCCACCAAGGCGCCAACAGCCACGCAACCAACCAATCCTCCTGCCAACCGTGTATATCACACCGCATGGGGAACGAGACCACATGAATTTGAATGCATTTCAACGTCCCCCATGAAAGTTGATGACTTAGGACCCACAGGATATTATGCCCATATTGATCCATATGGCAATAGTTGGGTAGACACCAATCCAAATAATGACAAAGTAGGTTCACATAAGATTTTTTATCAACCTTATGGCAACACCGCATATTGTGGCAATGGTAGGTGGACAAATGGACAATACTATTGGGGCGAATATGATTATCAACAATTGACCATAATGTCTGACGGAATGTTGCCTTTTCATGTGGATAATTTTGATTATGATATTGATCATGGAACTTGTTTAAATGCAATGTTAGTTGCAGAATGCAATGAATTTTTGAGATATTTTATGATGTATGATGATTATTGGCAAGGATTTCATGGGACGAGTATAACCCAAGAGATTATTGATTTCTATAACATGTCTGTGCAAATTGGAGACACGGGAAATTACAATTTTGGAATCACACAGCAAAAATTGTCATCATTAAATTTAACAAAAATAGTGACAATTCAAGAATTCTTGGCCACATTATGATATAATATGCAACATTACTGCCTTCACTATATATTTCTTCCCGAATACGCAAGAAGATTGATCGAAAAAGCGCAAGAATTTTCGCTTTCTTGGTTTCTTCGCTGTGATTGATATTTTTTCAGGTGATGTAATCTGCCTCTCAGAGTTAGGAACCAAAAGAATTGCTAAGCCAAGGCGCAAACCTGTGGTTTGGCATTCTTTTTGTAACAATAAAAATCATAAGTATTTTGGTGCGAACGCGTGGTTATACAGGCATATCCTGGCAATGAGAAACAGCACAATGAAGATATATATTCCTCGGTTGCGCATCAAGCGGTGCACTAACGTATTGCGCATAAAGAGTAGAACCGAGAGAGAATTGGCTATTGACAAGCATGGTATCAAGGTGTATAAATATGACGGAGGAGAAAGAAATTCAGTATTCGATTTTTTGTCAACGGAATGAGCAAATTTCCGAGGGGGCACAGGCAGATGAATGCCGGGAAATCATTATCTTCTTTTTTCAAAATTCTCTGTATACTTCTGGCAGTGACAGTCGGATTAGCGGTATCGGCGGGAAAACCGCCGGAATTCGCACAGGCTGCAAATACAGGTGCCGCAGAACCGATTATCGGATTAAATGGCGATATCGACGGAGACGGGAAAGTTCAGAAAGAGGATGTCATTCTTCTGTTTGAGTACTGTAACGGAACCGGAACCTTGGATGAGGCAGCCTTGTCTCGGGCGGATTTAAACGAGGATCGGATTGTCGATATGGCAGACGTCTTGGTTTTATATCAGATTTATTCCGGTTCAGATCATTCGGATCCCGGCACGGATTCTTCCGCTTCCGTTACAACACAAACGGAGCGTCCCACCGAAACAACAACTGCGAGTAAGCCCACCCAAAGTTCCGGGCTGAATTCCGCGAATGCTGCGGAGATTGAGCGGCTCGCCTTTCAGTATATTAACAACTACCGTTCTTCCTCTGCCGTCTGGCTGCCCGGTTTGGCAGAAGTGGCCAAATATCGCAGCCATATGCTGATCAGCGATTTTTCCCACGATAACTCCAGGGAAGCCAGCAATGCGTTGCAATACGGGGAATATATCGATATGACCGTTTACGGTTACCCGCCCAGCGAAAACTATTATTATGGGCCGAACGCAGAGGCCATTTATAACAAAAGTTATCTAGGTACGGTTATGGCAATGGGAGCAGACTCCGTTACAGCGGAAATGGTTGCCAGAGATATCGCAGACGGCTTTCGCAACAGCCCTTCGCATTGGAGATATCTCAGCTCAGAGAATGAAAAATTTATGGCGGTTGGCTGTACGTTTGTGGAGGCTACCTATACATGGTATTGCTGTGTATGTGTAGATACGACCAATCATGGGTGAAGTTTCCGGTTTCCTCACCGGTTCACTTTCAAAAAGAGTACGTTAGGCGTACTCGTAAAGTACATGACGCTCAAAAAGGAATACTGTGGGCTTCAAGACAAAAGCCGCAGATATTGTAAAATCATAAAAGTGTACACAGAAGTGCACAGGAAAGCGCGGGAATATCCCGCGCTGATTTTTTTTCACATCACTACAGTCTGTCGGCAAACAAAGTTCATGCTTATCAAAATTATCCATTTTTTGCGGTATGCCGTCAAATTCGGGACAATATGTTCAGTTCGGTATGAGGCTGATTGCATGGTAAAGCACGGTACACAGCGCAGGATGACGGTTATTCGGGTTCGGTTTCCCGGTATACGCGGGATTGAGCGCCGGATTCCAGAAGCGTGAGCACAGGCGTTCCGTCTTCTTTTAAGACAGGTTGTTCGTTGACGTCCCAAGTAATCGGGAGAATATCGGAATGCGTATATTTTTTGATATCCCTCAGGCGGAGTGTATCGTCGTGAGGGATAGCGGTGGACATAAATGTAAAAGCTGCGCCGAAACGTTTGGCGCGGCCGGTTCGCCCGATGCGGTGCAGATAATATTCGTTTTCCGTCGGGATATCAAAATTGAACACCGCTTCCACATCATCTACATCAATGCCTCGGGCGGCCACATCGGTGGCGACTAAAATTTCAAAATCCCCGCGTCTGAATCCCGCCATCACGTGATTGCGCTGCGATTGGGGAATATCTCCGTGAAGGCAGTTGACGGAACGCCCCTCCTTGCGCAGCTTTGTATTCAGCCACTGTACGGTGGCTTTCGTATTGCAAAAAACCATGACACGTGTCAGCCCAAGAGTGTCGATCAAATGACCGAGATCCTTTACCCGTTCGTCTCCCGAAGACTCCAGAACAAATTGAGCAATTTTCGGACGATTATCTCCGGATGCGGCGACATTGATTTCAATGGCGTCATGCTGGTACTCCCAGGCAATATTCATGACATCCCGGGACATAGTAGCGGAAAACATCACCACCTGCGTGTCGGCGGGAGTTGCCTTCAGGATTTTTCGCACATCACGGATAAAGCCCATTTTCAGCATTTCGTCCGCTTCGTCCAAAACAGCGGTGTACACATTTCCGATATACGCGGTTCCCCGTCCCATATGATCCAGTAATCTTCCGGGTGTCGCCACCACAATATGCGGGTGTTTTTTTAGGGCGTCCAACTGTTTGCCGATCGGCATACCGCCGTACAGACTGATAATCCGGACATTTGGGCGGTAAACGGCAAGAGAGCGCAATTCTTCGGTGATTTGCAGGCAAAGTTCACGGGTCGGGCAGACGACAATAGCCTGAATATCGCGGCATTGCATATCCAAACATTCCAGCAGTGGAATGCCGAACGCACAGGTTTTTCCGGTTCCGGTGGGCGCTTTGGCAATGACATCCCGCCCCTGTGTCATCAGCGGAATGGTTTTGCTCTGTATTTCTGTGGGATGGGTAAAACCCATGCGGTGCAAAGCTCGGACGGTGGGGGAGGAAAGCGACAGTTCGTCAAAACTTTCCGGGTAGGAGTTTGACATAAGCAAAGGTCATGTCCTTTCTTGAAAAACCGCCGCCTCAAAAAAGGCGGCGGACAGTGTGTTTATGAATACCGCGTGATGGCTTGGTATTTATAGAATGGGTAAACGGGTAAACCAGCAAATAAGCGCTGCACATGGCCGTACCGTGGCGTCAGAACACTTCTTACCGTCTGCGCGGGCGGGGTGCTCCGTCTCTGCGGGGGCGCGGACCGTAACCGCTCTGTTCCTGAGGCTGTAAACCTTCCACTTCAATGAGCGCATCCCGGCGGGACAGATTGATTCGGCCCTGTTCATCTATATCGGTGACCTTAACGATTACCTCATCGCCTACGGCAACCACATCTTCCACCTGTTCCACACGTTTGAGATCCAGTTTGCTGATATGAACGAGCCCCTCTTTGCCGGGAGCAATTTCCACAAACGCGCCGAAATTCATCAGACGGGTCACTTTTCCTTTGTAAATGGCGCCGATTTCCGGATCTTTGGCGATGGTTTCGATGATGGACAGTGCGCGCTTGGCGTCTTCCATGTCGATGGCGGTGATGAATACGGATCCGTCTTCCTGAACGTCAACATTGCAGTTGCAGTCGGCGCAGATTTTTTGAATAACCGCTCCGCCTTTGCCGATGACTTCCCGGATTTTATCCACATCGATCTTGGTAGAGAGCATCTTTGGCGCCCATTTCGAGAGTTCGGGACGCGGAGCGGGGATGACCTTTAACATAATTTCATCCAAAATATAATCCCGCGCCTTATGTGTTTTTTCCAAGGCCTCTTTGATGATGGCAGGGGTCAGGCCGTGGATTTTCAAATCCATTTGAATGGCGGTGATGCCCTTGTGTGTGCCTCCGACCTTGAAATCCATATCGCCGAAGAAATCTTCTACTCCTTGAATATCCACCATGGTCATGAAGCGGTCGCCTTCGGTGACCAAGCCGCAGGAAATTCCGGCTACAGGGGATTTAATCGGAACGCCCGCATCCATCAGCGCCAAAGTGGAACCGCAGATGGATCCCTGTGATGTGGAACCGTTTGAAGAAAGCACTTCACTGACCAGCCGGATGGTATAGGGAAATTCTTCTACACTTGGCAGCACCGGAACAAGAGCTCTTTCTGCCAATGCGCCGTGACCGATTTCACGCCGCCCGGGGCCGCGGGAAGGTTTGGTTTCTCCTACGGAGTAAGAGGGGAAGTTATATTGGTGCATATACCGCTTTTCGGTTTGATCGTCGATGCCGTCGAGCAATTGGGCATCTTTGGTGGAACCTAAAGTTGCAACGGTCAGCACCTGTGTTTGTCCGCGGGTAAACAGCCCCGAGCCGTGCACTCTCGGAAGCACTCCGACTTCCGCCGCAAGCGGTCGAATTTCATCGATTCCGCGGCCGTCTACCCGTTTGCCCTCATCTAAAAGCCACCGGCGTACCACACTTTTTTGCAGTTTATACAGGCAATCGTCCAGTTTATCCGCCTGATCCGGGTACTGTTCGTCAAACTGTTCGTGAACTTTTTCATAAATCGGCAGCAACCGCTCATCGCGAATCAGCTTGTCATCGGTATCGAGAGCCAGCTTGATATCGTTAACCGCGAACCGGCTGACGGCGTCATACATTTCGGGATCGGGATCGTTTGAGGAAAATTCGAATTTCGGTTTGCCGATTTCCCGTACAATGTCGTTGATAAATGCCACAATGGCCTGATTGGCCTCGTGCCCCGCCATAATGCCGTCAAACATGGTCTGATCGTCTATCTCGTTGGCTCCCGCTTCGATCATGGCTACCAATTCGCTGGTAGAGGCGACCGTGACATGCATTTCCGAAATTTTTTCCTGTTCTGCGGTGGGATTGATGACAAATTTTCCGTCGATTAAACCGACAACCACACCGGATATCGGCCCTGCCCAAGGAATATCAGAAATCGCAATGCCGATAGACGCTGCGATCATAGCGGTGGTTTCCGGCGGACAGTCGGGATCAACCGACATCACGGTGCATACCACCGAAACATCGTTACGCATATCTTTCGGGAATAACGGACGAATGGGACGGTCGATTACGCGGGATGTGAGAATGGCCTTTTCGGAAGGTCGCCCTTCTCTGCGCTGAAACGATCCGGGAATATGTCCCACAGAATACAGTTTTTCTTCATAATCCACCGAAAGCGGGAAGAAATCTACTCCCTCTCGCGGTTTGGCAGATGCCGTCACCGCACAGAGAATGACGGTTTCCCCGTACCGAACCAGACAGGATCCGTTCGCCAGTTGTGCTAACTTTCCGGTTTCCACCACTAATGGCCTGCCGGCTAATTCGGTACGGAATACACGGTGATTGGGAAATGTTTCCCGTTTACTCATTGCCATACAGCTGTGACCTCCTGAAATATTTTTTCAAGCGGCGTTTCTGCGATATTTTAGCAATAAGGCCAATGCTAAACGGATAAGGTACAGCATTCGCTTCATCGCTAAAATAAATCGTGAAGCACCGCTAAAGGGATGAATACGGCGGACGAGGCGAAACGGGAAACCCCGTTCGCCTCGTCACAGGTTACTTGCGCAGCCCTAATTTTTCGATAATTGCGCGGTACCGGACAATATCTTTTTTGGTCAGATAATTGAGCAGTCCGCGCCGCTTGCCAACCATTTTCAGCAAACCGCGACGGGAATGGTGATCCTTGGGATGCTCTTTCAGATGTTTGGTCAGGTCGGCAATGCGGCGGGTTAGCACCGCAATTTGAACTTCGGGTGAGCCGGTATCCCCTTCATGGATAGCGAACTCCTTCATGATTGCCTGTTTTTCTTCTGGTAACATCATCGATAGATGACCGCCTTTCTATGGAAGCCTGCGGCTTCATGATTACGCCGATGACCAAGTGCGGGGTATTGTGCACTACCGGTCATAAAACAGAAGAGCCCGAATAAAATCAACCGCCATAAAGGAAACTGTTCTTCGGGAATTGTTTTCACCGACAGTGACCAGGCGTTTTCGCCGCCGCCCGGGTCACGGACAAGAAAGCGCTTTTGCGCTGACACCATGTATTGTATCACCCATAACCCGATTTGTAAAGAGCTTTTTCGTCGTAGTGCACCGCACCTGTGTAGTGTACCCATTGATGTGAGACCGAGGAGAGGGGGGGGTAGAAAAAGGCGACTGAGTTTGTTAGAATAAAGTGACGCCTCACAAAACCCTAACGAAAGGACTCAATCGCCATGGATATTGTAAAGCACGAAGAGAAAAAGGTCAAGAGATATCTTCAAATATAAATTTCGAAAATTGCAATAATAAGTTGAACACGCTACTCGAACACTGACGATTGAAT
>CAZMAM010000043.1:0-9361 GCA_964564305.1 uncultured Eubacteriales bacterium | reverse complement strand
GGCATTTCTGGAAGATCTTTTTTCTATTAAGTGGCAAACTCGGGTTATACCACAATTTCAGCTGTTTTGTCAATCTTTCAAACCGGAAAATTCACAATTTGGGGCAGCAATCGGGTAATCAGTGTGCAGATGGCATAAATGACCGGCTGGTGCAGCAGATAAATAATCAGGCTGTGACGCCCCAAAAAGGCGAGCGGGCGGATATGCGGTTTTGCGCACCACTTGGGCAGTTTCGGCAGCCAATGCCCGAGAAAGGCGCCGCCCAGAAAACAGAAAAACCAAGGGATAATGGGAAAGTAATCGGCCGATTCGACATTTCCGATGCCCAGCGGCATAGTCCACCATAGCGCCTGCCAATCCTCCGGCCAGTGAACGGCAAAAGGCTCAATCCCAATATATCCGCCCTGATATTGCGGAAAATGCCATGTGAGCAGGAACAGCGCGGCGCAAATGATGATGCCCAACACGGCGGGAATTTTATCCAGAACCCGGTGCAGCGCGGCGTACAGCAGCAAGCAGACGCTCAGCAGGTGCAGAATGCCGAACCAAATCATTTGATCCGGCATAAACACATACATCACCAGAGAGAGCAAAGCGGCCACCGCGGCCAGTTTCAGGCCGCGCAGCAGGTTATTGTGGGAAAGCCGGCAGGACATGCCGCAAAGCAAAATAAAGCAACCCGCGAAAAAAGGCTCCGCGGGGCTGAAAAACCGGAACAGCCGGCTTGCCGCATCTATTCCGAACAGCGTGCCGCCGGTGTAAAACGCGTGAAACGCCACCATCAGTACAATCAGCACACCGCGTATTTCGTCCAGCAGCCAAATGCGTGTGGCTGCCGGAGAATTATGTTTATTTTTTCGCGTCATACCAAGTTTTCCCACTGTGCACATCGGCGGTAAGCGTCACTCTCAGCGATGCCGCGCCTTCCATTTCTTCCTTCAGCAGCCGCTCGACCGTCTCCCGTTCGGAGAGAGGGGCCTCCACCATCAGTTCATCGTGAACTTGCAAAATCAGCCGTGCCGCAAGTCCCTCCCGTTTCAGCCGCCGCCATACTTTGATCATGGCGGTTTTAATAATATCCGCCGCGGTGCCCTGAATCGGCATATTGCGCGCCACGCGCTCACCGAATCCGCGTGTGTTGGCGTTGCCCGCTTTCAACTCCGGCAGCGGGCGGCGTCTGCCGAACAGTGTTTCGGCATATCCGGTTTTCCGCGCTTTTTCCACTAAGCCTTCCATAAAAGACGCCACTTCACCGTAATGTCGCAGATATCCGTCGATATACCGCTGCGCTTCCCGGTAACTTACGGAAATATCTTCAGAGAGGGAATGTGCGCCGATGCCGTAAATAATGCCGAAATTTACCGCTTTGGCGCGGGAACGCTGAAGCGGGGTCACCTGATCCTGCGGTACGCCGAACACTTGGGAGGCGGTCACCCGGTGAATGTCCTCCCCGTTATTAAAAGCGCTGATCATGGTGGAATCGTTCGCCATATGTGCCAGTACCCTCAGTTCGATTTGCGAATAATCCGCGTCTACCAGGCAGTATCCGTCTTTTGCCCGGAAAAACCGTCTGAGTTCTTTTCCCATGGGCGTTCTCACCGGAATGTTCTGCAAATTGGGTTCCGCCGAACTGATTCTTCCGGTTCGGGTTTCAGTTTGGTTAAAAGTGGTATGAATTCTGCCGTCCGCGCCGATTTCCCGGCATAACCCGTCGCAATAGGTGGATTTCAGTTTGGCAATCGTGCGGTACTGCAGCAGTTTATCTACCACCGGGTGGGCAAAACGCAGCTTTTCCAGTACATCCGCGTTGGTGGAATATCCGCTTTTGGTTTTCTTCCCCGGCGGAAGTCCCAGATCGTCAAAGAGCGCCTTGGCGAGCTGCTTTGGAGAATTCAGGTTAAAATGATACCCGACGGCGTCCCAAACTTCTTGCTGAAGCGCATCGGCTTCCCGCTGCAGCCTCATTCCGTATTCGGCGATTCCCGCGCCGTCCGCTTCCACGCCGACCCGTTCCATATCCGCCAAAACCGCCGCTAAGGGCAGCTCTGTTTCCCTGAGCAGGGATTGCTGTCCGTTTTGCTCGATTTCCCGTTGAAGCCTGTCGCACAACGCGGAGAAATACAGTTCCGGCGTATCCGTTTCGCCGCAGATGCCGTAAACGGTCAGCAGCCTCGGCAGGGAATAATCGGCCGCCAAAGGGTCCAGCAGATACGCCGCCAAGGAAGTATCCATCACCGCTTGAGGCATAGAAAGCCCCGTTTCCTTGCACAGGCGCTTGAGGTCATCGGTTCGTATTTCTCCGCTCAGACGGCTGGCCTCATCGGGAGTGATTTCAGCCATTTTTCCCCGCCCCGCGTACCAAGTTGCCCCGCAGACGATATCCAGTGGCGCGTCACCTGCCAAAACTTCCGAAAGGCTTTTCGCACGCACAACTGGCTGAAGCGGTTCTTTTTCCGCGGGTGCAAGGGCGTTCAATCCCAGTTTTTCCAAAAGCCGAAAGCATTCCCATTCGGTCAGTCGCCTCGCCAGCGCCTCTTTATCCATTGGGCGGGGAACGTATGCCGCCATGTCGGTTTCAATCGGAGCCGAAAGACAGATGGTTCCCAGCTCCCGGCTCAGATAAGCGCTGTCTTTCCCGTCAAGCAGTTTGGCTTTCAGTGATTCCCGTATTTCGGCAGTGCTCAGATTCTCGTAAAGGCTGTCCAGCGATCCGAATTGTGTCAGTAAAGCAATTGCGGTCTTTTCGCCCACTCCGGGAACGCCGGGAATATTATCGGAACTGTCGCCCATCAGGGCCTTGAGATCGATAAGCTGAGCAGGTTCCAAACCGTATTTTTCTTTCACCGCCTCCGTATCCATATAAACGGTTTGCGGTTGGCCGGCCTTGGTGGAGGCGAGCAGTACGCCGGTATGCCCGTTGACCAGTTGCAGCGCATCGCGATCTCCCGTCGCCAGTGTGCATTCTCCGCCGGAGCGGTTCGCGGCGCGGGAGAGAGTGCCTAAGATATCGTCCGCCTCATACCCTTCGCAGGTGACCGTCGGAACCCCTAAGAGTTGCAGCAGTTCTTTGACCGCCGGCAGTTGTTCGGCAAGTTCCGGCGGCATTCCGCGCCGTCCTGCTTTGTATGCGGCATACCGTTGATGACGAAAAGTGGGGGAGGGCAGATCAAACGCCGCCGCCACATGATCCGCTCGGGTGGTTTCCATGAGTTTCAGATAGATGTTCATAAAACCCACAATGGCGTTGGTGTATCGCCCGTCTTTGGTGGTCAGCGCTTTCACTCCGTAAAAAGCCCGGTTGATCAGACTGTTTCCGTCCAGTACCAAAAGGTTCATCTGTTTTTACCTCCCAAGCGCTTCTGTCAGCGCCGCGTAATCGTTCAGGGTAAGCTGTTCCGCGCGTGCGTCGGGAGAAATTCCGCACCGCTCGCAAGCCGCGATGATTTCATCTTTGTGCAGATTTGCCTGTGTCAGGGAATTGGCAAGGGTTTTTCTTCGCCGGGAAAAAGCCGCGCGAATCAGCGCAAACATCCCAGGCGCTTCCGGAGGAAAACGCGGCGTAAGCCGAATAACGGCAGAATCCACCTTTGGCGGGGGCAGAAAACTTCCCCGTGAAACTTCAAACAATTTTTCCGTCTCGGCATAATACCGAACCGCCAGCGTGACCGCTCCGCTTTCCCGGCTGCCTTCCGGTGCGCAGATTCTTTGCGCCGCTTCTTTTTGTACCATCACCGTGATGGATTTTACCGGCAGCCGGCTTTCCAGCCAGCGCATAATCAGCGGGGAGGTCAGGTAATAGGGCAGATTTGCGCAGATCACGACATTCCGTCCGGGAAATTCTTTTTGGATGAGCGCCGCGAAATCCAGTTTCATCGCGTCCCCTTCCACTAAAGTGAAGTTGGGGCAATCCGCCACGGTTTCCGCCAAAACAGCGCTTAATCGCCGGTCCAGCTCAACGCCGACCACTTTTCCTGCGCAGCGGCACAGTTCGCGAGTCAGCGTGCCTGCTCCGGAACCGATTTCAATAACACCGTCCTGTTTTCCGGCGCCGCATTCCTGAGCCATGCGGGGGCAGACGGCGGGGTTCACCAGAAAATGCTGCCCGAGCCCCTTTTCCAAGCGTATGCCGTGACGCGTCAGCAGTTTTCGCAGCGCCGCCGCGTCGGTAAGATTTTCCATGTTGTGCCTCCCGTTTCGGTACTGTCAGTTTACCATAGAAACCCGCTTTGTGCAAGCGGCGAAATTTTCCGCATTGAAAGCAACACCGCACAAAGATGGCCGTTCAGAAAAGCGGCAGGCGGATTTTTCGTCAGGCGAAACAAAAATCGCAGGGCATACTTTGTGTATTCGCGAGGATTTGTGGCTAAATTATAGAAAAGACGCAAAGCCGCTCGGGCGGGCATTGCGCAAGTCAGGTCTTTGTGCGGAGTTGCCATATGTATTTTTTCCGGCACAACGGTTGATTTTCTTCGAAAAAAGTGGTATGTTTTAAGCACGGCAATATAGCGAATGCTCTCTCATCTTCACTGTCCCGAAATCATCGCTATTTTGTTGCGGCATATGCAATGCAAAAGGGAGGATCAGGTATGAAACGCAATGTCAGGAAATCTGCCGCTTTGCTGATATCGGTGGCGATGCTGGTCACCATGCTCTTTTCGGTGGTCGTTTTGCCTCAGATGCTGGCAAGCGCCGCGGTGGAGAGTCCCGTGATTGTCACGAAAGAGGACATCAATAAAATGTCGGTTGCCCCAAATGAACCCGCAACGCCGTCGAATCCGTACTTCCGTCATTATGCCGCTAACCCGCCTCAGGTCAGCACCAAAGTGGATTTGCTGCAGGCAGCGGGATGGGGAGATAATTATCCTATAACTTCCGATTTTGAATATGCAGGCCATATGTCGGGGTCCGATCCGGTTTTGTTTGATAACGTGAATTTGACCGAAACACCGTATTTGTATTATTCCATTCAGCAGCCGGAGGATAGCTCTTGCACGTTTGGCTTCACTCTAACTTTCAACGTTTCTTCCCGGGTAGATTGGTCTTTGATCCGAGATGGGGCAGATACCTCCGGACCGGTAATGAGCAATCTATTCAACGAGCTTATGGGAAATTGGATGAACCATCTGGTTCAAGGTTCCGAAACCGGTTGCTGGGATATTCGGGATTATTTGCGATCGGAATCGATGTCTACTAAGAACATTAATAATGTTGATATTAAGAGAGTAAGTGTGTACGACGGCGGAACGATGCAGGGTGTGTTGAATTATCTTTTCTTCGGTCCCGCGCCGGGATCCGAACCTTCGACAGATCCGTCTTCTTCGACAGATCCCGCTTTAACTGAATCTTCTTCTACGGAGTCGTTTTCTTCAACAGAGTCCTCTTCCACAGAATCATCTGCATCCACAGAGTTGTCTGCTTCTACAGAGTTGACCTCGACAGAGTCTTCTTCCACAGAATTGTCACCCTCAACGGAGGTTACGTCGGCAGAATCTTCTGCCACGGAGTCTTCTTCAACAGAAACAACTACCGGTTGTAACTATGAGGCCTCCGGTGTGCTCGGCGATTTGGATGCGGACGGCGAGGTGGATATGGCGGACGCCTACCGGTTGTACAAATATGTTGCCGGGAAAATCAGCCTGTGTTCGTTTGAACTTCCGGTAGCGGATGTCACAGGGGATGAGATGGTCGATATTCAGGATGCGCTCATAGTGTATCTGCAGGCAAGCGGAAAAGTGGTTTCTGAATCTGAAGTTCCTGCTGCACGGCCTGATCTGACGTCTTCAAGTGCTCCGCAGTCCGGCGCTACTGCCGCAAGTGAAACCCCCTCGGCTTCCGTTAAGGAACCGAAGGGGTATGTAGAAAAGCGGTAAATCATAGGGCAACACCGCAAAAGACCGGCTACCGCTTTTGTCGCCCAAGCGGCTTGCGTCTTTTCTGTCATATATTACAAAAATCCTCGGAAGTACACAAAACATTCCCTGCGATTTTTGTTTCATCTGCCGAAAAATCCGCTCCTGCTTCACGCACGGCAATCTTTATGCGGTATTGCCATAGAAGTGATTGTACGGCGTTCATCACAGGCAACCGATGTCGTGAACGGCGAATGGTGCGCAAAGCGTCTGAACGGATTTCGCCCCTCGCGCGGTCTATGCTTCGCGAGGGGGCAGGTTTGAGAGTAAAGGAAACACCGATGCTTGGCTTTCCGCTCAAACGGAAAGCCAAAGAGAGCCGGGCGGAAAAACAGTAGAGAGCAAAATAAACGCCCAAATAGACAAAGGAGTGGAAATCATGGCTGAATGTACGCACGATTGCTCTTCGTGCAATGAATCTTGTGAAGATCGGGATATTCACGCACCCATGAACGCTTTCAGCGAGATTAAAAAAGTTGTGGCGGTATCCAGCGGTAAAGGCGGCGTGGGCAAATCTTCTGTTGCCGCGATGCTGGCGGTTCTGACGGCCCGCAGGGGCGCGCAGGTGGGGATTTTGGATGCGGACATCACCGGCCCTTCCATTCCGAAAATATTCGGCATTACCCGGAAGGCGAAAGGCTCTTCCATGGGGGTGATACCGGAGGAAACGGCCATGGGCATTAAAGTCATGTCCATTGATTTGCTGTTGCCGGACGCAACCGACCCGGTGGTATGGCGCGGCCCCGTTCTTTCCGGCGCGGTCACGCAGTTCTGGTCGGATGTGGTGTGGGGCGCGTTGGATGTGCTGTATATCGATATGCCTCCCGGTACCGGTGATGTGCCGCTGACCGTCTACCAGTCCGTTCCGGTGGACGGTGTGATTATCGTGACCACTCCGCAGGAGCTGGTGCGTCAGGTTGTGGGAAAAGCGCGAAAAATGACCGGGATGATGGATATCCCGATCTTGGGCACGGTGGAAAATATGAGTTATCTGGTCTGCCCGGACTGCGGAAAACGTATTTCACTGTTTGGTGGGGCGGCCGGGTCTCGGGCGGAGGAGGATTCCGTTCCCATGTTGGCGCGGCTTCCGCTTTCTCCCGAAATTGCCCGCCTGTGTGATGAGGGAAAAATCGAACGGGTGGTCTGCGAAGAGCTTTCTCCCGCCGTCGATTCGGTGGAATTACTTTGGAAAGGGACAGAAGGCGTTTAAGGGGCATTCCCCGCAATGCGGGCTTCTTGCGGTGCAGATTTCACGCCCGAACAGTACCGCGCGGTGGCAAAAATCCCCGCTTTCTTCCGGAGGCAATAGGACGCGAAGTTGTCGCTCCACCTGTTTGGGATCGGTGCTGTCGCATAATTCGAGCCGGTTTGCCAATCGGATACAATGTGTGTCTGCCACCACGGCGCCGGGCATATGAAAAACATCTCCCATGATGAGATTGGCGGATTTTCGACCTACGCCCGGAAGCGTCAGCAAATCCTCCATCGTGGAGGGAATTTCTCCGTTGAACCGTTCCGTCAGCGCTTGCGCCATACCCACCAGATCCCGCGCTTTGGTATGCGCCAGTCCGCAAGGGCGAATGATTTCTGCCACGTCCCGGACGTCCGCTTTGGCGAGGGCGGCGGCGTCGGGGTATCGGGCAAAAAGCGTCGGTGTAACGGTATTCACCCGTTTATCGGTGCATTGGGCGGAAAGCCGAACCGAAACCAGCAGTTCAAATGGGGAGCGGGTTTCCAAAGAGCAGACAGCCTGCGGATATCGCTCCTTTAAAATATTCACTGTTTTTTGGGCGCGCTTTTGCTTTTGCGTCAAGAGAATGCCTCCTTTAACGGGCAAGCCGTGTTGGCACAACAAAGTGATTCAAAAAATGCCGGGTATTCATACCCGGTATGTTTCGGTGCAGTCAACCGGTGAAACGATGCGTATATGAAATAGAAAACCGAAAGTGCGGAGAAGTCGGCGGGTACGGATTTTTCAGTAATGTTTAATCGGCGAGGCGGTCGATAAATTCAGCGTGCAGTTTGGAATATACGATATGCTGGCTGTGATACAGGCTGAAATAACCGGAAAGTGCGTAACTGACAGCGCAGGCAACCGCAAAAAGCAAAAGGCCGTTTGCACCGAATAATTCTACGCTCAGTGCCAGAGAGGCGACCGGGCAGTTGACCACGCCGCAAAAAACGGAAGTCATGCCGATTGCCGCGCCGACCGACGGATTCAGTCCCAGCAGTTCTCCGGCACGGCACCCGAATGTCGCGCCGATGAACAGTGTCGGAACAATTTCTCCGCCTTTGAATCCGCACCCGACGGTAACTGCGGTGAACAGAATTTTCCATAGAAACGCTCCGGCGTCGGCGTCTCCCGCCACCGCCCGCTGTATTACATTCATACCGGAACCGTTATAATCCCGTGTTCCGCACAGAAGTGTCAGCAGGATAACGGCAATACCGCCAACGGTAATGCGGAGAAACGGGTTTTCAAATTGTTTGCGGAAAAATTTTCCGATCAGTTTCAGCGATTCACAGAACAAAATGCTCACGCCCGCGCACAGCACCGCGAGTACCGCTGTGCGCCAGAGCGCCGAAAAATCTGCGGCGGGCATTTCCACCGAAAAATGCATGGATTCTCCGCCCAGTATTTTGGCGATTCCGAAAGCGGTCAGGCAAGCCGTCAGGCAAGGCAACAGGGCGGCGTAGTACATCACCCCCACACTGACCACTTCCAAAGCAAAAAAGACGGCGGTGACCGGTGTGCCGAACAGTGCGGCAAACAGAGCGCTCATGCCGCAAAGTATCGCTACCCCTCTGTCACGCTGTTGCAAGCGGCATACCTTGCCGAACAGAGCGCCGACGGATCCTCCTAATTGCAGCGCTGCGCCTTCTCTTCCGGCGGATCCGCCGCACAGGTGGGTCAGAACCGTTCCGATAAAAATCAACGGAGCGGTGGCAAAGCGCACCGTTTCCCCGGTGCGCACCGCTTCCAAAATTCCGTCCGTTCCGGAGGATTGCAGCATCCCGAAACATGTATACAGCAGCACAATGACTATTCCGGCAACTGGAAGCAGCCACAGCAGCCATCCGTGGGAAACAAACAGCGTGTTGGCTAGTGTGACACATCGGGTGAACGCCGCGCCGATTCCGCCGCAAACCGTACCGATCACCAGCCCGACCGCAAGCCAGATTCCGACGGTTTTTAACGTCTGCAGCGCGTCCCTTCCCCGTTTACGGTTCATCTTTCTTTGTCTCCCATTCCATGTTTTGTACGGCATCCCGTGTTCGGCAACCGGTACACCGCAATCATACATCATGGTGCGCACAATGGCAAGCTTACGGAACTGTTTTGTAGAAAATTTTTTTAAGGTGACCTCTAAAAACTCCTGCTTAAAGGCAAAAATTGCGTCAATTTAATATCTTGTTAATACTTGTTTGGTATAATAGGAACATCGAGAAAA
>CAZMAM010000042.1:0-10121 GCA_964564305.1 uncultured Eubacteriales bacterium | reverse complement strand
GATATTAAATTGAC
Organism: uncultured Eubacteriales bacterium; assembly: GCA_964564305.1. Taxonomy (GTDB): domain Bacteria; phylum Bacillota; class Clostridia; order Oscillospirales; family Acutalibacteraceae; genus RGIG1959. Next base: position 10,107 of record CAZMAM010000042.1, on the reverse strand, counting down.
GAAATTTTTGCCTTTAGACAGGAATTTTTAGAGGTCACCATGATTTTTTCCTGCTCTCGTGTCACCGGAATATGGTACTCATAATAACCTTTGCCAAACTGCGGCAGCTTCTCGACCTCGAAGTACCACCACCCGTCCGGCAGGGCAATTTCCATGACAACGGTCTTTTGACCGTCTCCCTGTGTTTGGGCTGCGATGTGATTTCGGAGTTGCTTCTCGGTCAATTTTTTCCGATTGAAATAGCCGGAAACAGACAGCTCGAACAGTTGACGGGATACCTCACGAAGTGTCATAATGTTTGAATCCTCCTTGTTTATCTGTGCTTGTCGCCTTAGCACAATAGCAGTCGGCGATAAGAACACCGGCTTGTGACAAAAACATTCATGACATTTTCCCCCAATCTTTGAACGTAATACAGGAAACAATGCAAGTTCTTGTTTCGTGAAGCATCGGCACATCGGCATTTTCTAAAGTGTATTGATACCGAAAACCGCACTTTTCCTGTACGCGCTTTGATTTTTCGTTGCCCGCATAATATCCGCACCAGACTTTTGCCGCCTTTAAATCCTCAAAGGCGTATCGAAGCATTTCTCTCACGGCTTCCGGCATCAGTCCTTTGCCCCAAAACGGTTTGCCCAGCCAATACCCGAGTTCGTATTCGTCCTCACGGTTGGTCAGGTTAGAGAATCCGTTTGGCTTTAATTCAATAGACCCGATAATCTCATCACCCGGTTTCAGGCACAACGCATATGCCTCAGATCGGGAGAGAACCGTCCTGATGATGTTCAGGCTCTCCCTTATGCTTTTATGAGGCGGCCATCCGGCGGGCAAGCCTATATCCGGATCGCTGGCGTAGCGATACAGATTTTCCGCGTCGCTGTCTTTCCAGCGGCGAATCGTCAGTCTTTCTGTTTCCGGCATGTCACGTCTCGCCTTCTTTAATTGAATTTCTTCAAAAGCATTGTGCTGCGGTCAGCGACACCGTATCGCGGTTTTCTGACCGCAGTGTCAACGCCTTTGAAGCGTATCGTTGAGATTTGTCCCTTTGGGCATTCGCCCGATAAAATCACGCACAATAACGAGATACGGTTATATCCGATAAAAATAATGAAATAGGACAACCGCACTCTCTGTGCGAAAAGATACTCTAAGCCATCGCTTTTCGTCTTGGGAAAAGAACTCCCTCACCAAACCATACCGTGTCGGCTTCTGAACGCAGGCAACCTTTCTTGGCGCTGTGCACTCATGTCCCTGTTTGGCAGGACACGCGCTCGTGCTTCTCTCAAAGCAGTCGTGGCGGTATAATCGCCGCATTACACGGATTCTATTCAATTTGTATATATCAGTCACGACACGTCGGCCGCGAACGGATATAGCTGATGCTGATCCGAGAGAACTTCGCGCCGACTTCCGTATATATAACGAAAAGCAGGATGCCGGTTTTTGCAAACCAAACATCCTGCTTTCGCAGTTTTTCTATTCATTTCTCTCACGGTTTGGTGGACGATAACGGACTCGAACCGCTGACCCTCCGCACGTCAAGCGGATGCTCTACCAGCTGAGCTAATCGTCCTTCTTCTGTGAACGATGGGCATTATAGCAAATTTTTCTTACGCTGTCAAGACTTTTCCTACGGGATTTCACAATATTTGCTTTGCTTTTGTTCTCTGTTTCCCCAAAGGCATCGTTCTCTCACCCGCAAACTTATTCATAGCGGTTTCCATCTTAATCGCGGTAAAAGCAAGGAACAACGTCAGGCATTCTCCGATTGTCAAGAGTACCGTGCATCTGTTTTGGCTAAAAAATCAATTGCGCTGTGCATTTTTACCCGTGGAGCGTAATCGCTCCGCTGCCGCCTGTCATATAGAATGTGTCCCCAAAAATCATATCTCCCATTCCGCTCACCATGAATACAGCGAACGCTGCGATTGAAATACAATAAGGGCATTTTAAGGATTTGCCTTTTCTGCAAAAATGTTTTTACCTCGGAGCAAATGTCTGTCCTGTATAGCATATGTTTATTTTCACCGGTTCTTGATCCCTTGATAGGTAAAATATGGCGTATACCGTGCCACAAGGTACTTAACTTTTTGTTTCCAATCGGAAAACTCTCCGAGCCCTGTATGCGTGTGCGTAATTTTATCCATATAGGCTTCATTCGCTGCGCTCAAGCCACCGTATTTGCAGCCCTCATGAAAGAATTCATCCAAACAGGTCTTTAATCCGTCTTCTATTGGAGTATATCTCATTTTACCGTCGCTGAGCAAATCCATTTTAGAAGAATTGAAATGCCGATTATACAAACGGTTGTATTTCAGCCGCCATTTTCTTCCTAAAATGGTCTCGCAATCTTCAGCATGAGGAAGCATGACGGTTTTTAATTGATATTTTCCTCCAGATGAGTTCTTTATCACCTTTTTGTAAATTTCCAAAATTTCCAACCATGTTTTTGACTCCGGAGAGGCGATATTCACCACTTCTCCGAAAGCTTTTTTATTTCCAATAAGATATGCAATTCCTTGGGCAACATCTTCCCCGTAGGTCATGGATGTAAATGTATTTGCCAAATCGTCAAAAAAAACGATCGGACGTCCTTTGATCACCCTCGGAAACCAGTCCTCAAGTTCGTAGCAACCCAGCTGCAGCCGACGGGAATTATAGGTGACTGTAGGCCTGACGATAGTCCAGTTTTTATGGGGCGAGGCAAACAGCAGATTTTCCTCCCGCGCTTTGGCAAGCGCATACTCCTCTGTCGCCAGATACTCCTTGTCATCGCAAACATCCAATAGACGCGACGTTTCTTCAGTAATCGGGACATCAGATTTGGCAAACACGCGACAAGAACTGATAAAGATATACTGCCCGACGGAATCGAGGAGCAGATCGAGGCGTTCAGAGAGTTCAGGCAAACGGTATTGCATAAAATCCACCAGTACATCATACCGATCGCGCAGAGTCCTCCGAACAAAAGAAATACCGTGGGCGTTGCCCTCGATATAGCGGATGTTGGGCTGCGCGGTGGTCCGCGCCTTACGGGTGGTTACGAAAACGTCATCGTCCCGTGACGCCAAAAGCTCCGTAAGCGGCGCCCCCATGGCGCCCGTACCGCCAAACACCAGAATTTTCATTTATCCAGTTCCTTTCCTTTCACGTTTCTCACAGATATCAATTGTTTTACAAGATCGAGTATCCATTTGCGTTTGATCACCATTAACACGACGAAGGCGATGATCAAACCGTACCGCACCAGCGGAAAGCGGTATGTGGCCAGCAGAACAAAGCCACTCACCATAAAGACAGTTGCAATGGCAAGGAGTTTTTTCAGGTTATAGACTGTCTTTCCACCCATCTCTTTATTACAAATTTTTCGCATAGCAATATAGTGACACGCAGAGTAAATCATATAACAGGCGAGGGTTGTGTAACCAGCGGCATAATAACCAAAAATTTTAATGAAAATATAGTTGAGCAAGACGTTCAGTACCGCTCCACCCACTGTTGCCGCTGCGATATACCCAGTTTTTTCATAATAAAATTCAAATCTTGCAAACAGCTCATAGGAAAACATAAATACAACACTCATGGCAATAGGCGGAATGACATAAATAGCATTATGATATTCCGGCGGCGCAAAAACGAACATAATCTCAGGCGCAAATGCTATCAGTAAGAGGTTTATTGCCGCAACCGCGATAATGATCGGATAAGTTACCTTTGGTATATCCTCAGCTCGCTCGTCTTTTATTTTTTGATACATCCAAGGACCAACCGTCTGTAATAAAGCGGTGTTGAACAAAGTCATAAACTGCGCAATTGAATAAGCGACACTGTATATTCCCGCCTCCGCCTCGCCGACCATGGTGCTGATCATAATACGGTCCGCACTGTTAAGCACGGTTTGCGAGAGATAATGCGGGATGAGCGGGATATTAAACACAAGTGCGTATTTCCAATATTTTCCTACAAAAAACCGTTTCCCGCGCTTCACTTGAGCAAAAAACAACCAAATGTACGCAAGAAACTCCACAAGGGCAAGCCCTAAAATCCGGGCCGTAACCTTGTCCCTTGCGCAAACAACCATGATTATACCGACAACCGGCTTTGCCACAGTGACAAAAATCGTTATCGCAATCAATCTTTTGTAACTGAGTTTAACACGCTGCTCCGCCGACCAAAAATTGAATACCGCCGATGCCCACATCATCACAAACATCGCGAGCATTTGAACCGTTGTCAGAGAAAACAACTGGTTCCAAAAATTGTGAAAAAGTAGATAGATGACCGTCCACAATACCGTCAGCGTCAGACTAAGACCCTGAAGTGACGAAGCAAAGATGTCCCTCTCGTTTTCGAACTTCACCAGTCCCTGACCGCACACCCCAAGAGAAAGGTTCAATGTCACAATAATCGTAAGAATTCCGAGCCAGGAATTAAATACGCTGAACTGACCGTACTCCGCTGTCGTCATGAGACGCGTGAAAATAGGCGTCGTAATACTGGATATGCCTCTTTGCAGGAAGGCACAAATCAAAAACCAGAACGATGCCCGAACTTGGGCGGGGGCGTTCAGGTATTTTTCCTGGATTTTGGTGAACATCATTTTATCCTTTCGAGTTTCGCTGATTTTCATATTCAGTTCGATCCCGCGCCGCCTGTTCACGCCCCTTTAGCAATATATCTATATGAAGCTTATAATATATTTTCCTCGCCCATTTCGTTTTCCCCAGAACAGATTTCATCGCGTCAAGGGGCTTATATATCAGGAAACATTTTATGTATGCAGTCATCGGAATAGGAACGTGATTTTTTTTGCACATATTGATAGATTCCTGTGGAAAACCGGTTTTCCACTCATGATGTGAGCCAAAATACCAGCCTAAATGATTGGACAAATGTTTCTTAAACCCATCGATATCAAAGACTTCGCGGAATGCATCCAACATATCTAATGCATATAGTTCAAACAGTGTCCGGACAACCTTATTGTTATTGTTCCGGAAATCTTTGTGATCTATACCTACCGTCAGGTATTTCTGCGCAATTTTATTGTGACAAATGTATTCTACTTTTTGAATGCGGTTGACCTCTGTACCGCTGCCGTAAAAACTGAGCATCGGAGTAGAAATCAATTTTGTGTAATACAAAAGAGTGGAATAAGTGTCGCATTTTCCAAAGGAAAAATCCTTGAGCTGAAGCGACGAAGCGATATAGTAAACTGAAAATAACTTTTGAAGCGCATAGATTGTGCTTGCGAGCTTGATGGGCGAATTGCCGAACATATGAAGCTCTCCGCGATCCGGCACATGGATATTTGCCATCATATCCCCCGAATTTGTATTGACGCTGATCAACGGCAAATGAAGTGCTTCGGCAGCGGGCATTGTTTTTTGAACCTGTTCGAAAAAGTATTTTTCCGAGACCTCATTTTTCTCATAGGTAAACGCACCGTTATTTGCAATTACCAAATGCGTAAGCTTAAAGGAACTTTCCTCCGGGTCTAGGTGTTTTAAGACGGAATAAAACGAATCGACCCCGGCGGAAAACCCCGTACCAACAGCGCCCGCACTCGGAAGCGTTTCTGATACATACGGAGCATTAATCGTGATTCTGTTACGATAATCCAGGTTATCCGGTATAATGTTGCTGTAGCTGGTTAACTGGTAATGAAGAGCCTCATCCAGAGGCCCTTCACAGCGAATATCGCAGTCGAGGTACATTGCATACTCCAGCACCGCTAAGACAAATGCGTTGGAACGTTCTGTACAGAGATACTCCTTATATTCCCGGGACACTTCAAACCAAAAGGTAAAATCTCCGGCGGGCCTTTTCATATCCGCGCAGAGGCGCACATATTCGCCCCGATCTGACAAATACGGTTTCCCAATGATTATCTCATTTCGCATTTTTGCGGTCTCCCTTATTTCCCATTGTTCAATAATTTCTTCACGGTGGCTACACCTTTATCCCCTGCAAAATTTTTGATGAAATTTTTGGCCAACTCCAATGCCTTTCCCTGAACAGTGGACACAATGTGATTCATGACGTAAATGGCATCGGACTCATCTGAACTGTCCGTGAAAACCTCAAAGACCATCGATTTCTCGGTGAGCTCGGGGGTGGTAAAGCGTTTAACCTGTTGCATAAATTGCTCTTTGGTTGAGGCAGTCAGATACTCATACCCCAAGGCTTCAGCAAATTGGCGCACGAGATCAGGCGACTGATTGCCATAATGCCCAGCCGCCGCCATATATCGATCTCCTGCAGCGCCGAATTCATATGCCGGATGAATGTATAACTTAAACTCTGCACCCTTCCCATTATTAACGATCAGCAGCCTCATATTATGTCCGATATGACGATTCCCCAGCGAATTCATGTCGTAAAAAAAGGTTAAATCACCGACAACCCCAAAATGTAGCCGATTCGGACTGGCAAGAGATTCACCAATGAGCGCAGATAATTGGCCATCGATTCCCATCGTCCCATCGTTCGAATAACACTCAACCGATTTTGAAATCGGAAAAAAATTCCATGCTCTGGCGGTATTAGAACCTGCTAAATGAAATACGGAATTTTCCGGCAGAAGTGCACTCAGTTGTTTGGCAATCCAAACATTGGAAAATGGCAATTCCGGTATTTGAGCGAGGATTCGGTTGTACTCCGCCTGCCACGCTTTGGCATATCCCGGTTTACCGATCAATGGCCTTTTGTCAACGTAGTGCTGAAAAAAAGTTTCTTCTTCCATCTCAAACACGTGAGTTAACTTCTTTTCCATATCCCGTATCTCGCCATCCGGATTCACCCTCCACATTGCCTTTTCTCTCATCCCCGACATATATCGGGAAACCGAACCGATGTATATCACCAAGTCGGCAAGCAGTGTTTCAGGTGTGTACTGTTTCATACTGGTGATAAGAGCTGGATTATATCCGTACTCACCCGTATAATTGCTGGCATGATTCGTGATAACCACCGCATCGTAAGTCTCGCAGAAATCGTTGACTGCTCTGTTTAATGCATCGGTCCACTTTCGATGCGCACCGACAAGAATGGCAATATGTTTATATGGGTCTAATGAAGGCATATGTTGTTCATTTGAAATATGCGAGATAGTTTTTACATCAGGCAAAGAGGCACAGGAAAAATCTCTGCTATATGTGGTGACCAAATTAATATGAGAGGGTCCACCTCCATTCCTTTTGAGAGCAATTAGAGCTTTATTGATATTTACAGCGCAAGCCCACTCGTCTTCCGCAGAGTGTACACAGTCAACGGTGACACTTACTTTTACCATATCCGCAAGCTGCGAACTTCTGTCAATGACTTGCGGTGCATAATGACCTACTCTGCCCAGATGCTGGGTTGAGGTAATCGCCAACACAGGAAGTTGACGGTAATACGCCTCAGTAAGACCCGGAACATAATTGCGCGAAGCAGTGGCACCCGTGCAACTCAAGGCAACCGGTTCTCCGCTTTCCGCTGCCAAGCCACAGGCAATATAGGCAGCTGAACGTTCATCTACCGAGCTGTATATCTCAAAATACGGATCACTCTGCACACTTCCGATAAATGTGATATTCGTGGCCCCAGGGCTCGCGATGATTTTGCGTATTCCATGCGCCTTTAACAACGCAATGAGAATTTGTGTATGTTTTTCACCGGTATAATGGTTTGACATTTTAAATCAACCCCCTCTACTCCTAAAAAAATAAACGGTCAGTGTCGACGAATGTTTCTTCGCAATAGTTTATCTCTGACAAAATGGAGGCAAACCGAAAAAGCAAGCGAAAGTCCAAACACTGTCGCCACCGAAATCGGAATCAGGATACGGCTATCACCTTGTGTACCAAACATTGCTTTGACGATTTGAAAAAGGATATCCCAGATCCCGGCATGAACCAAATAAATCATAAATGTATGTTTGGCCAATCTTGCACAATTTACCTTGCAATTCAGCAAAGTAAATCCGACAAAAACACAAAGGGCAGACACTACGATCCATGGGCAAAGGGGAGAAACGATTTTATACGGCAATGCGTCTGCATTGATGCCGGCCGCCTCTTGACAGGCACGTATATAGGCAATTAGGCATTCTATACCCCCCCCCGCCAGAATAAGTGCCGAGCCTGCAATATTGTTTTTCCTTCCGCGAAGTATCCGGCGAATCACGTATCCCGCCATAAAGTATCCTACAAAACGGAACTGAAATCCGATGTCCCACATAAGCCAATGGGAACTCGTTTCGTAACCGATAGAAGCAAGAACGAGAAATATCCCCGTCGCAATAGCGAATTTCTTCTCCCCTATATCCCTCTTGACTCGTATGATGATCGGAGCCAGCACGTATACTCCTGCCATAGAATATAAATACCACAGGTGATTATCTCCGCATAGCATGGTGATAACCGGCTGCAAAAATTCAGATGCTACATGGTTTTTACTGAAAGACACCACCTCTTTCATCAAATCGAATATCAAGTATAGTGCGATAAAAACCAATGTGGGAATGCCAATCCGTTTGAACTGTTTTTTATAAAAATAGGCATATTCCGCATTGCGCTCATCGGAAAGAAGCAGAGCACCCGAGAGCATCATAAAACATGGGACAGCAAATCGCGATAACACATTCCATAAGCAGGTAGAAAACAAATGGGCATGATACAATTCACCAAATATTTCAACATCCGTATTCGCTGTCAGCCAATATGCACTCACATGAATGGATATCACAGCTATCGTGCTGACGATGCGCAGCAGGTCATAATTATTTTCTCGATTTTGTGTCAAAACTCATCTCTCCCGCTCCAATCGAGCGCTATTTTATCGGCAATATCAGTGTATGATTATGCTTTCAATTTATCTGTTTTTGAAATCAAATTCATACTTTATGAAATACATTTTGAAGAAAACAGCGTGAAAATTCACGTTTCTCTTCTAAAATTCTACTAATCTCTTCATAATTCCATTGAAAATCACATAAATCAATGTCACTTGTCAAGGTAACGAATTTATCCGTTTGACTTATAGTATCCAAATAATCTATGATTCGATTATTTATATTTTTGCGAGAATTTCGGTTAATTGCTAAAAATTTCTTCTCAAAAATAGTGGAAAAAGCTATTCCATGAAAGCTGTCGGTAAGCACATATTTGGCGTGGTGAATGAGCCATATCCATTCTTGCGGAGAACAATTCCATAATTGTATATCGCCGAATTCATCATCAGCGTTTACCTTGCTTACTCCGGCCGCATATGGAATAGTTACCAAACATAACTTATTTGCCTGACATATCCGTTCAATCTCACTACGCTGCTTTTCGCCGCTACCTAAAATATATGCAAATAAAAATTCCCCATTTAATGGTGCCAATGTTTTTTCTTCGGGCTTTTTTTCAATTGATATCCACTCTTCTTTTGAATACAACAAAGTCGGATCTAATGTATGAACAGCATTATAAATCCCGATGGATTCCAGTAGTTTTATACTCGATTTTTCGCGAACTGATATAGCGTCAAATTGTTCTAGGCATTTTTTTATATATCCCGTGTAGCGTGATGGAATCCAATCCCGCCCAAATGAAGCCGCATAAGCTATCTTTCGTGTATGATCGGTATTGGGAAAATCAAGAAATTTAATTTGATTAATACCATATAAATCCTGGGCCCATACAATATCTGATCCCACAATAAACATATCATAATCGGATGACTGCAACACTTCCCAAGTTGTATCGTCAAAAGTCATACCGCTTATTTGAAAATGAAATTTTTTGAATGATTCTTTTCGTCCCGTCAAAGCCGAAAAATCTTCATAAATTTTGTTTTGTTTCAATACATTCCGAATTATTTTATAACATTTTTTTGCTAGTACAGCGGAATAATAGCATTTCTTTTTTGGAAATCTGCTAAATAACAACACATTTACCTGACATTCAGGGATAGCTTTCCTGATAGTATGATACAATGCGTACGTTTGCAGATTATTCCCATAATTCAAACCGGAAAAAGTAAATTCCGTAATGATTCCAATTTTCACTTATCTTCTCCTTTTTAGATTAAGGATGTATAATGGTGTAAATTGAAAAAGCCAAAAGGGCAACCTTCAGG
>CAZMAM010000041.1:0-10397 GCA_964564305.1 uncultured Eubacteriales bacterium | reverse complement strand
AAAAAAAGATTGTACTGCAAAAATATGGCTGAAGCCTATTAATTAGAGGCTCCCATAAGTTTGTTGAATCTGAGGTCGAGAAATTCACACAGGGGCAGTGGAAGCAAAAATTGCGGAATTGCTGGCTTGAAAAAACCGGTACGAAGGACCCGGTGGCGTGGTCCGAAAAATACGAGACCCCGATTCTCTGTATGTTTCGCGACGCCGATCAGGCGGCGGCGCGCAGGCATTTTCAAACGATACTGGCGTCCAATCCGGAAGAAACCGATGCCCGGGCAGCGCTCCTGTATTTGCAAAATGCCGATTTTTACGGCCGCCTTTCGGATGAGGCCGAACGGGATGACGCCTTTCGCCGGAGCATTATCGGCAATTATTCTGTGATGCTTTCGGATACAGACGCTGTCAGGCAGGCGCTTTTCCAAACGGTAAACGACAGAGTGTACGACTGGCCGAATAATCCGGCGGTTCAAAATCAGTTGAGAAGAATGGCGGAAAAGAAGTACAAGCTCACCGGAACCGATCGGGTCTTGCAGATGATTGACCGGATGGACGACAGCAGCCTGCGCGCTTATCTGCGCGGGAAAGTTCAGAATGATTTTGAATTCGGCCTGCAAATGCTGAAGGATGAACACTAAGCCAACACCGCACAAGGATTGTCGTGCGTGAAGCAGGAGCGAATTTTTCGTCAGATGAAACAAAAACCGCAGGGAATACTTGGTGTACTTCCGAGGATTTTTGTAATAACTGACGGAAAAGACACCCGCAGATGACGAGCAAAGCCGTTAGGCGGTCGTTATGCGGTGTTGTCCTAAAAGGGGGGACGGCGATGATTTGCCGCGATACGGATTCTTGTTTTGCCGAGATTGATGCATATTGCAAAGGTGAAAAAACAGGTCATGCTCTGCTGGTCAATGTGCAAAATGATGATGATTATCTTCGCGTTCTGAATCGGTTACAGGCGGACCGTTCCAAGCAATGCATTTTTGTTTCGGAGCATTGCGCCGAAAACGGCTTGCCAAATTTGGATGATATCTGTTTGCTGATTACGGGCGACGGGTGCACGGTTTTAATCGGCGTGTCTCAGGCGGCCATGCTCCGCAGTGGGGAATTTCTCCGGGATACGGTTGGGAAACTGCTGGAACTTCCGGTTCGCGGACATGCGGTTGTTTTGCTGACTCATGCCGCGTCTCCCCTTGGAGATTTCATGGCCAAAAATCAAAAAAACGCGCCGAAAGTTGTCTTGGTTCAGGGAGAGGAATCACCGTTACCGCGGATCCGGCTTGCCAGGACCGCGGAGGATTGCGCGGGGCTGCCCGCCATTTCGGGCATGAAGCGCCTGTTTGGCTGTTTGGAACAGTTCGGTTACGCGCACAGCCCGGAGCCAACGGAAATAACGGCGGTGGTTCCTTTTTCCCCAGCCCTTTTTTCAAATGCCGTGTATTCCGTAACGCCGTGCGACAGCGTGTACCGGCTTTTGTGCCGGAAACATCCGGATATTGCCTCCGGCACACGGGAAACATACGCGCAGGACGACCGGTGGCGCAGATTGGCTGACTTATTGGAAAAACGGGGCTCTCTCTCTTCGGTTGCCGAAAATGAATTCGGGGCAGGTTCGGATTACGCGCCGGTCATCGGAAAAATATGGCATTCCGGCGATGCTTTCCGTATGTGGCTTCTCTGGCTTTGCATGAAAGTGCTGGGAACGTCCGGCAATCGTTACTTGGCGTTTGTGATTGACCTTAGCGAGACGGTATCCGATTTTGAGGAGAAACTTTATATGGCTCTTCTCCAAATCAATACGGATGATCCGCAATTTGGCCGGTATTATTCCGAGCGGAAAGAACTTCTGCGCGGCATGCCGGAAAATCCCGTACGCACAGACGCTTATTGCGCCTCGGTAGGGCGCAGAGAAAAACAGGCGGTATATTATTTAACCGATTTCAGCGACAGGGAAAAGCGGGAGCTTTTGCATTGCCTGAGTATGTACGCTTATTCCGAAGATGAACTGAACCGCATTACCGAACGGAATTTTCGCTCGCTGTTCCTTTATTTACAGCCTTTTCGGTTTAACGCGGCCAATATGACTCTTCCGGCCAAGGATGAGGCGCTGAGGGATGAACTGACCGATTATTTTCAGCAATACAAAATGCAAAAAGTTACCAATCGCATTCGCCCGGATTTTCTTCAGCGGGTGGAAAAGTACGCGCAAACGCGGCCATACAATAAACTGCAGCCGCGCAGCGCCATTGTTGGAATGCTTCCGTTTTCCGTAAAACAGAATGCGCAGCTTTTCTTTTTTGACGCGCTCGGCGTGGAATATTTGGCGTATATTGCGGAAAAATGCCGGGAATATCACCTGATTGCTCAAATATCCGTGGGACGCGCGGCGCTGCCGTCTATTACGGAGAATAACCGGGAATTCCTTTCGGCTTTCCAACGGGAAGCAAAGAAAATTGACGCTTTGGATGAATTAAAACATCACAGTCTGGTGATGGATTACACCAAATGCAGGGAACCGGTGCATTTGTTTTCCGAATTGGCCGTCATCGACGAGCAGTTGAAGGCTATTCGGTCGCATCTGATACATGGGAATTTTGAGCAAGCTGTGGTGATTGCCGATCACGGAGCCAGCCGACTGGCGGTTATTCGGGAGGAGGAAAACCCGTCCTCTCTGGTGCTGGATGAAAAAGCGGAACACAGCGGCCGCTGCTGCCGGGTACCGGAGGATCCGCACATTCCGAATGCCGAATATGAGAACGGATTTTCCGTTCTGGCCGATTACAGCCGGTTCAAGGGCGGCCGGAGAGCCAATGTGGAGGTACACGGCGGGGCATCGTTGGAGGAAGTGCTGATCGTGGTTATCGTACTTTCACGGCAGCCGGAAAACGCGGAAATTTGCTTTGTAAACCCGCTGATTGAGCTGCGCGGAAAAGCGATTGCCGCCATTACGGTTTTCTCCAGCACGGCGATGAAGCAGCCGCGTCTGTTGGTGGACGGGAAATTTTATGAGGGCTCATTTGTCGGTGACGAAAAACACGCGAAATTTGAGCTTCCGGAACTGAAGCGAAGCCGGGATTGTGTCGCGGATGTATACGACGGCAACGCCTGTTTGGCCCGCAATCTGTCTTTCCGGGTGCAAAAGAGCGTGGCCAAAGATATTTTGCATTTTTAAGGCAACACCGCACAAAGATTTTGGCGCAAATGGGCAGGCATGGTGCGCAAGCCCGGTTTTGGTGCGGCGCACACTTTGAACAGAAGGAGGTTTTTGTATGAATGCCGGTGCGCAGGGGCAGAACTCCGAATGGGTTGAGCGGCTTCGCAATAATTTTGATGAGATGGTTGTATATAAAGATTTGAAGAAAAACAATTTCATCTCTTCGCTGAAGTTGCCTTCCTATATGCGGGACTGGGTGTTAAAACGTTTTGAGGATGAAGACGGAGCCGTGGATGTGGACGGCGTTACAGCTTTTGTAGCGAGATTTATTCCAAAGCAAAAAGATTGGAAGGGCATTATCGATAGAATTGTCAATTATTACGAGCGTGTGAAACTGCTGGCCAGAATTTCGGTTGAGATTCATATCGGCTCACAGTCTGTCTCGTTTGCGCTTCCCGATTTCGGGCTTTCATACGGCGAGACGCTGATTCCCCAGGAAACCTGGGAACGGTACGGACCCGAACTGCTCAAGGCGGAAGAAAGCTGGGGAATTATCGAACTTGGCTATATTCCGCCGAATCTTCCGGGCGGCGGAAAGATTATCCTGCTCAGTTATCAGGATTTCTGCCCGTATGAGATTGACCTTGACGCGTATAAAGAGGCACGGGAGGATTTTTCGCTCGGCGAATGGGTGGATATTCTCCTGGGTGCCGTGGATTATAACGCCGCCGGATATGCCAATACCGCGCAGAAATTTACCCTGATTCAGCGCTTGCTGCCGTTTGTGGAAAAGGGCGTTAATTTAATCGAACTGGCGCCCGCCGGGACGGGGAAATCCTATCTTTTCGGACAAATCAGCCGGTACGGCTGGCTGGTTTCCGGAAAAGTCACCCGGGCCAAACTGATTTACGATTTCGGCCGGGGCCGTGACGGTATTGTTGCTTACCGGGATTTTGTGGCGCTGGATGAAATTCGCGAAGGAATGTATATGGAGGACCCGGAAATCCAGTCGGCTTTGCAGGCCATCATGGAAAACGGAAAATACCGGGCGCCGGATAATCACGAGGTTTTGGCGAGTGCCGGAATCGTTTTTTTGGGCAATATCTCTTCCCGAATCATGAATGAATATCAGAATATGTTTGTGGAGCTGCCTCTGCCTTTTCAGCAGCCGCAGTTTCTCGACCGGATACACGGATTTATTAAAGGGTGGGATTTGCCCCGCATGACGGATGATTTGAAAATCTGCGGCTGGGCGCTGAATTCGCAGTATTTCACTACCGTGTTGCACGAACTTCGGGACGATCCGATATACCGTGCGGTGGTCGATGATTTAATGATTATTCCGAAAGGCGCCGACACCCGGGATACCGAGGCCGTAAAGCGGTTATGCACCGCGTATGTTAAACTGCTGTTTCCCAACATCCGTTCCGCGGAAGATATTTCCGCCTACGATTTTCGTAAGTACTGTTTGTTGCCCGCCATGCATATGCGCGGTATTATCCGAATGCAGATGGGGTATACCGATGAAAAATATATCGGCAAAACCGTCCCCGATTTTACCGTAAGGGACTTTGACACAAAATGAAAAAACCTGCAAAATCCGTTTCCTGCGCGGCATGCGGGAAGCCGGCGCTGAGCCGGAATGAGATAGGCATTAATTTCAAATTGATTGATCCCGAGGCCACTCGGTTTTACTGTCTGCCGTGCCTTGCCGAATATCTCGGTGCCGAAGAGCAGGATATTGTGGATAAAATCGAGGAATTTAAAGAAAGCGGCTGTACTTTATTCGATTAGGGCTCGAAAATAAAACGGGCCGAAGATTGGCGGATTCGATATTTGCCGGAAGTTGGGAGGTGACCGGCCGTGATTTATGCGGATAACGCGGCGACCACCGGGCTGGACCCGGATGCGTTTGAAGCGATGCGCCCTTATTTAATGGAAAATTACGCCAACGCCTCACAGCTGTACGCATTTTCCCGTATGCCCAAAAAGGCGCTGGAACAGGCGCGTGCCGTGATTGCCGAGTGTATTCATGCCTCTCCGCAGGAAATCTTCTTTACATCCGGAGGTACAGAGGCGGATAATTGGGCGATTAAGGGCTCTCTCAACGTTCGCCGCAGGAGGAAAACCGTCACCGATCAAATCGAGCACCATGCGGTGCTGAATACCTGCGCGGCCATCGAAAAGCAGGGCTTTCCGGTTTCGTATCTGCCGGTCGATTCCCGCGGGACGGTTTCCCCGGAGGCGTTAAAGCGCGCGCTGACCGAAGAAACCGGGCTGGTTTCCGTTATGTTGGTCAACAATGAAATCGGAACGGTGGAACCGGTTGCCGAGCTCTCCGCCGCGGCGCATGAATACGGCGCCGTATTTCATACAGATGCCGTTGCGGCCCTCGGCCATATTCCCGTGGATGTTCGGGCGCTGAACGTTGATATGCTGTCCGCGTCCGGACATAAATTCCATGCGCCAAAGGGCGCCGGCTTTCTGTACGTCAAAAATGGGGTCGGATTGGCTCCTTATGCGCACGGAGGCGCTCAGGAAAGAGGCATGAGGGCAGGAACCGAAAATGTGCCCGCGTTGGTGGCTATGGCCTGCGCGCTGAAAAAAAGCTGCGCGCGGATGCGGGAGGTCGCCGGCCGCCTGCGCCGAATGGAGGATATTTTTATCCGCACGCTGAACGCGTCGGGGATAAAATATATCCGAAACGGCGCAAAGGAACATGTTCCGGGCAATATCAATATATCGATTCAAAACGCCTCGGGAGAATTGCTGATGCACCGGCTCGATCTCAAAGGCATCTGCATTTCTACCGGATCGGCTTGTGATTCCGTTCAAACACAGGTTTCTCATGTGATTCGCGCAATCGGTGTCCCCGACGAGTATGCCCGGGGTACCGTTCGCATTACCTTTGGCGCGCTGAATCGGGAAGAGGACGCGGCGGAGGTGGCCAAAGCCCTAATTGATGTGCTGAAATGATTTTTTGTTTTTTCTCTTATGTTCTGTCTTGCAATCCGGTACGCGATGGTATAAAATACACTCGCGGTCACGGGTAACGGGATGACGGCAAAAATTTGTTCGGAAAGAATTTGTTCGGAAAGAAGAGGGATAACCATGAAACGGGATTTTCGCGAAGATGTCGACGGCAGCCTTTTTGACGATGACCTCTTTGATTTTGACGGAAACGGTTCAACCGACATGATGGAAATGTTTATGGCTTTCGAGCTGTTCGATGGTTTCGGAAGAAAAAGGAGACGCAGGTCCGAACAGCCAAACAATTCACCGCAGCCGCAGGATCCCAATCAAAACCGCAAGTAACACGCGCGGGGGCTCTGCGTTCGCCGCGGTAAGATGCTTTCGGCCTAACGGCCGGTTCGGCGCGAAACGCCGCCGGGCATCATTGCGGAAAAATTGCTTGACAATCGCTGCTTTGGCGGGTATACTTAAGGCAGCACCGCAGGGAATGGGTATGCGGGTTTGCTTCAGTTCAGATAAAGCGGAGAAGAGGACACGCCCTTTTTTCTTTCCGGCCGGACAGAGAGTGCCGCCGCGGGCTGAAAGCGGCACAGCGGAAAAGGGAGAGCTTGCGTTACCGCCTCGGAGCGCGCAAATGAACCGCTTTTGCGGATAATTTGCGACGGGTGGCGCCGTTATCCTGCCGAATGAGGGCGGCTTTGCCGCCGAATGCGGGTGGAACCACGAAGTATTGCGCTTCGTCCCTCTTTGTTGGGGGCGAAGCGTTTTATTTTCGGGCACACCTTTTGGGAAAGAAGGAAACACATGATGCGTATTGTACTCAAAGGCGGAGATGTTCGCGAAACGGCACAGGGCGTTACCGCGCTGGATGTCTGCCGGGATATTTCCATGGGGCTGTATCGGGCGGCGTGTGCCGCCGTAATCAACGGGAAAACGGCCGATTTGCGCACGCCGCTTGCCGACGGTGATTCGCTGGAGATTCTCACCTTTGACGATCCAGAGGGCGCGAAAGCGTATTGGCACACCACTTCACACATTCTGGCACAGGCGGTAAAACGGCTGTACCCGCAGGCGAAGCTCACGATCGGCCCGGCCATAGACAACGGGTTTTATTACGATTTTGATTACGACGGCGGCTGGGGGCAGGAGGATCTTTCCGCTATCGAAGCGGAAATGAAGAAAATCGTGAAAGAGGCCCTGCCGATTGAACGCTTTACCCTGCCGAAGGATGAAGCGCTTGCTCTCATGCGGGACGAACCGTATAAGCGGGAACTGATTGAAAATTTGTCCGAGGGGGAAGACATTTCGTTTTACACTCAGGGCGAATTTACCGATTTGTGCGCCGGGCCGCATTTGCCGGATACCGGAAGGGTAAAAGCGTTTCGGCTGCTCAGCGTCACCGGAGCGTACTGGCGCGGAGACGCGAAAAATAAAATGCTGCGGCGCATTTACGGCGTTTCCTTCCCCAAGGCCGCTATGCTGGAAGAAGATCTGACCAGACGCGAAGAGGCCAAGAAACGGGATCACAACCGTCTCGGCCGGGAACTGGAACTGTTCACCACTTCCGATCTCATTGGTCAGGGGCTCGCTATCCTTCTGCCCAAAGGGGCGCGGGTCGTTCAGCTGCTGCAGCGGTTTGTGGAGGACGAGGAACAAAAACGCGGGTGGCAGCTGACCAAAACGCCGTTTATGGCCAAAAGCGATCTGTATAAACTTTCCGGGCATTGGGATCATTATAAAGACGGGATGTTTGTGCTGGGGGACGAAAAGACAGATAAAGAAGTGTACGCGCTTCGGCCGATGACCTGTCCGTTTCAGTATCAGGCGTATCTCAGCCGTGCGCGATCCTACCGCGATCTGCCGCTTCGGTATAACGAAACCTCTACGCTGTTTCGCAACGAGGCAAGCGGAGAAATGCACGGGCTTATCCGTTTGCGCCAGTTTACCATTTCGGAAGGCCACCTGATGTGCCGGCCGGATCAGCTGGAAGAGGAATTTAAGAGCTGTTTGGAACTGTGCACATTTATGCTGCAAACGTTAGGGCTGTACGATGACGTCACCTACCGGTTTTCCCAGTGGGATCCCAACGACCGCGAAAAATATATCGGAACGCCTCAGCAATGGGATGAGGCGCAGGGCGCGATGGAGAAAATCCTCAACGATCTTCAGGTTCCCTACCGGGTCGGTATCGGGGAAGCGGCGTTTTACGGCCCGAAACTGGATATTCAGATTAAAAATGTCCACGGCAAGGAAGATACGCTGATTACCATCCAAATCGATCAGATGCTGGCGGAAAAATTCGGTATGGAGTATACCGACGCCGACGGAACCAAAAAGAACCCATATATTATTCATCGCACCTCCATCGGGTGCTACGAGAGAACACTCGCGCTGCTGATAGAAAAATACGCCGGCGCGTTTCCGCTGTGGCTCGCGCCCGAGCAGGTTCGGGTGATGCCGATTTCTCAGCGGCAGGAACAGGCGGTAACGGCCGTTTTTCAAAAGCTTCAGGCAGCCGGTCTGCGGGCGGAAACGGATCTTCGGCCCGAAAAAGTGGGATACAAAATTCGGGAGGCTCAAGTGCAGAAAATTCCCTATATGCTGATTATCGGAGACCGGGAAGCGGAAGAGGGAACCGTTTCGGTGCGTCACCGCTCGCGGGGTGATTTGGGAACCATGACGCCGGAAGCGTTTTTGGAAATGGCGCGGCGCGAAATCGAAACAAAAGCCATTCAGTAAACCATCGCCGCCGGAAAATTCCGGCGGCGATAACCTTTTATCTTTTTTTGGCAAAATCTTTGGCAGCATCGCACAAAAGCGGCGGTCTTTACGCGGTGCTGCTTTTATTTTTCAGCGTACTTCCGGGTTATTCGGGATCCTGCCCGTTCAGGCAAGGGATTGTCAAGAGGATTTTGTAAGTTTGTCTGTTTTCAATTAACGTGCATCTTTTTAATAAAGATGCACGTTAATTATTGACAAAGACTTTCCGATATGCTATAATGAATTTGCTAATCCAAAGGAGGACTTCGTATGTTGGAATATATTCATGACCGTATAAACGATTTTGACATCGGATACTTCGTAAACGAATTGGCAAATGCCTCAAAAAATCTTGGAGTATTAGAAGCAAAAATCGATTCGTATCAATTTAACGCTATTCTCATTCCGATGCTTCAGCGAAAAGAAGCTGTTTCATCAATGTATATTGAGGGAACACAAACCACAATAACGGATGTCTTAAAAAGCGAGATCAGCAATCAATCCAGCGATGAAAGAATTCGGTTGGAAGTCAGGAATCATATACAAACTCTTATTTATGGTGCTGAGTATCTTCGCTCAGGAAAATTTACACATTCATTTATTAAACAATTACATACATATATGATGACCGACATTATTGCGCCCGGTTTGGAGAAGACTCTTGGAAAATATAAGCTAAAAGACAATCAAATTAAAAGCTCTTCCGGGGTAGTCGTTTATATTCCCCCGGCTGCATCAGAAACGAAGAAATATATGGATGAACTGCTCTCTTTTATGAATGGTACGAACGATCATGTTAATCCCCTGATTAAGGCGGCAATGATACATTCACAGTTTGAATCGATCCACCCGTTTTCCGATGGAAACGGACGTATTGGGCGTGTGTTGATCAGTCTTTACCTTTATAAGGCTCGTGTAATCAATTTCCCTTTTTTCTATATCAGTGAAGCAATTAATATGGACAAAGCTGTTTATTATCGTATGCTTACCGATTCGCGGACAAATTCTCTCAGTGAATGGATAAAATATTTTTTGCGTAAAGTCTCTGAGCAAACCATAAAACATATCGGATATATTGATTCATTGAACGCGTTGTATACTAAAACGAAAGATGTGGTGAAGGAATGTATCAACAGTCCTAAGTTTGATGAGATTATCGAATGCCTGTTTACACATCCCATATTGAATGCATATCTTTTGGAGGATCAGTTGTCCGTGTCTCATGGACAGGCAGTTCGTTATTTAAATGCGCTGGAGCAGAAACACATTCTTCTTGGCGACGACAGAAAGCGGGGCAAAACATTTTATTTTGCTGAGCTGATTGATCTTGCCAGAAGAGAATAAAATGCGGAATGTACGGTCTTGTTTTTCAAGCATGGGAGGACATTATGCAATTAAATTTGTATTTTCTTTCGAATTACTTGTATAATTACTTAATTAACCATGGAATAAAGTTTAAGGCAACACCGCATAATAAGCAAATTCTCGTCCTGAATCGATGAATGCGTGT
>CAZMAM010000040.1:0-11338 GCA_964564305.1 uncultured Eubacteriales bacterium | reverse complement strand
GATGGCCCGGTAGTTCAGCTGGTTAGAACGCTAGCCTGTCACGCTAGAGGTCGACGGTTCGAGCCCGTTCCGGGTCGCCATATCGGCTGATATAGCTCAGTAGGTAGAGCGCATCCTTGGTAAGGATGAGGTCACCAGTTCGACTCTGGTTATCAGCTCCAAAAATGAATCCCTCCGCACGGTTATCTGCCATGCGAAGGGATTTTACTAAAATATACAAAAAAAATATGCGAGAGATGTTCGGAAAATCGATACCAGAAAATCGATACCATCGGTATGATCCGATCAAAGAAGCAACCTGGACCTCAGCAACGGATTACACTTCCACCAGCCGGTAATCTCTTTGCCCGAATCCCAGCTGCGCGGCGGCTTCCACCGTATGGACTCCGTTTCGGCTTTCGATGCGTTCCAGCAAATGCGCCTGCCCGGGATCGTCTTTCGCCGCGTAAACCAAATCGAGACATGCCTGGTCAATCGCCACAGGGTCCACAGAAGCCAAGATGCCGATATCCCGCATACACGGATCCTCCGCCACGGCGCAGCAGTCGCAATCCACCGACATATTTTTCATGACATTAATATAGGCCAAACGATTATCGAAAAACCGGACAACGGACATCGCGGCGTCCGCCATCGACTCCAGGAAAGAATCGTGATCCGCCGTCCACATCGCACCGGGATCCCCGGCCCCATGGATATAAGCTTTTCCGAATGAGGAAGCGACGCCAATAGAAAGCTGTTTGAGCGCTCCGCCGAATCCGCCCATCGGATGCCCCTTAAAATGGGAAAGAACCAGCATAGAATCGTAATTGGCAAGATGTTTGCCCACATAATTTTTTTGAATTCTTCTGCCGTCTGGAATCGACAATTCCAAGTCGGGCCCCTCGGCGTCCATCAAATCAACCTCAAAGCAGCGATCCCAACCATGCGCGGATATAGTTGTACAGTGCTTTTCCGTAGTATCGCGTTCTCCGTCGTAGGCGGTATTGCATTCGACAACCGTACCTCCGACTTTATCGACAACCGGTTTCCAAAAATCGGGACGAAGAAAATTTTGGTTCCCCACTTCGCCTGAATGAACCTTAACGGCCACTTTGCCGGGAAGTTCGACACCTAATTTCTCATATAATCCGGCAACCGCCTGCGGCGTTATGCCACGTGTAAAATAAACAATCGGTTTCAACTTTAAGCGCCTCCCGAAAAACTCTGCTAAATCTATCAAAACGGCCATATATCCGGCACACCAATATATAAACCGAACTTTTGCGGTGTTGCCCTATAACGACATCAAATATTCCGGCAACTGCGCGGCGGTTTCCACACAGTGCATCACGCCGGCATGCTCCAATTCCTCCCGACTTCCGTACCCGTACAGCACACCGACACAGTCCATGCCGATTTCCTGTGCGCCGAGAGCATCATAAAACCTATCCCCGATTAAAACGGATTTTTCCGCGTCTGCCTCGTTTTGACGCAGCGCGTAAGCCAGCACTTCGGATTTCCGGCTTCGGGTATTGTCCAACAAGCTGCCGTATATACCGTCAAACAGCGTATCCGCGCCAAAATGTTTCAGAATCACTCGGGAAAATGCCTCCGGCTTGGATGTGGTAATCACGCATTTTCTGCCGTTTTCACGCAGGGTACGAACCGCCCACGGAATGCCTTCATAAATTTCTGCCTCAAACATGCCTGTCTCGCGATAATAGGTACGGTACAACCGGATGGCCTCATCTAACCGGGAAGCCGGAACATGACAAACCTCGGTTAATCCCACCTGTAGCGGAGGCCCCAAAAAAGCCATCAGCTCACAATCGGAAGGAACAGGCATTCCAAGCCCCTTCATGGCATATGCGACAGAACGAAAAACACCTTTTTGAGACGCCAGCACCGTACCGTCCAAATCAAAGCAAACTATGGATTTCAAATTAAAGTTCCCTCTTTATTGCAATCAGCGCAGCCAAATTACCGCGACCGGGCCCAACCGCACGGTGAGACCAGAAAACATCCGAATGGCAGCAGGTACACAAATCGGTGACGGCAATATGCCCGGGTTTTATTCCCGATTCAAGCAAAATTTGCCGATTGGTTTCCCACAAATCAATAAAAAATTTTCCGTGACCGGCATCGCGAATAACCGATTTGGCAAAAGGAAACGATAAAAATCGCTCGGCGACCGGCCCTTCCGTTTCAAAACAACACGGACCGATGGACGGCCCGATTCCCACCAGAATATCCGAAGGGTCGCTCCCAAATTCCTTTTGCATTCGGCGAACCGTTTTCCCGGCCATACCGCATACCGTTCCCCTCCAGCCGGAATGAGAAACAGCCACGGCCCGTTTGACCGGATCCGCATAGAACAACACCACGCAGTCGGCACACTGCGCACAAAGCACCACATCCGGCTCGTCGGTCATCAAGCCATCGATATCCGCATAATCACACGGACGGTCGATGCCTTTTCCGCGATCGTCGGCAGTCACGCGCAGAATACCGTCGTGATGCGTCTGTGCGGCAATAACAACATCTCTGTCGCTGACCCCGACAGCGCGGCAAAACAGACGAAAATTCTCCCGGACATGCTCATAGGTGTCATGGCGGTTGAAATCGAGGTTCATACTTTGGTATAAGCCCTCGCTTACACCGCCCAAGCGGGTGGAAAAACCGTTCCGGATAAACGGTACTCCGTCAAAAAGGGGAAAAGAATAATACGGCACATCCGACCCGCGCAGCGAAAGGGTTCGAGAAAGGGGTAGCTTCATCGGCGTATCCTCATCATGTCTTATCAGGGGAAAAACACATCATTTTGAAGGAAAACCCAAAACGGCCGTTTTCTTTGAGCGCTGACCCGCGCGATCCAAGAAATCAATCAAACAAATAACGGGCCGTTCGCCGATTCAGCAATCACACAGCCGATAGCGCACAATGCGCCCGTTACCATTATGCCGTATGCCATTGATTCCCGATATTTCTATTCCGATATTTCGGGAAGATTCAGCAAATCCGCCATGCTCTGCTGTAAATCGTCAATCCCGTTTCTGCCGATGGACTCGCGCAAAACGGCGAGCCCTTCATCATATTCCGGCGCACGGGAATCCGTATTGTGCGCATCGGTGCCGACCGCGCTTAAATACCCGTTTGCGGCCAATTTCAACAACGGGCCCTTACCCCGCACGGTAAACGAAGACAGATTCATCTGCAGCAAACACCCGATATCTTCTAAACGTTCCAAATTCCGTTTGTGCTGCCACAGCCACGGAAAACGTTCAATGTGCGCCAAAACCGGAGTGACATAATAATCTGCAGCCAACCGTGCGATGGCGTCAATCAGTTTTTCCGTCCGAATTTGATGCCCGGGAAGCTCCACCAGCATCACATCGGTACCGTCGATACACAGAGGCCGCAAATCCTCATGATTAAAGAGAAACTCGGTAAAATAAACTTCACACCCCAAATGCACCTTGGGCGCATCAGGAGGCAGCGATTCGCAAAGATGCTCAAACGAGTGCCTGCGCCTTTGAAGAAAGACTTCCATCGGCTCACGGCCGGAATAATAATGAGGTGTAAGGACAACATCACTGACTCCCTGATCGGATAATTGTGAAAGCATCGACAGGGAAATCTCTGTCGATGCCGCACCATCGTCCATTTTGGGGAGAATATGCGTATGGAAGTCGATTTTATACATAACCGCTCACCCTATTTTTTGGAGGATGCATCTCTATCGCTTCCGTATCCGTACCCATAGCCGTAGCCGTAACCATACCCGTAACCGTAACCGTACCGGCCTTTGGAATAATAGTATTTATTGCTGTGCTTTTTATCCTCCATACCGTTAAGCACCATACCGAGAACTTTGCAATCCAGCACTTCAAGGCTTTTAATGGTTTTGTCCATTTCCCGGTAATCCGACCGATTTTGAAAAGCGACCAGCAAAACGCCATCGGTTGCCTTAATCAGCGGATACGGATCGGATACAACATTTAAGGGAGGAGCATCAATGACAATGTAATCGAATTTTTCCTTCAGGCGTTCCAGCAGTTCTTTCATTTGCACGCTGGCCATCAATTCAGAAGGATTCGGCACGCGGGACCCCGCGCACATCACCATGAGATTGGCATACTGGGTGGTGTGTACCACATCCGGAAAAGCATTCATACCGATTAAATAATTGCTTAATCCGGGAGTATTCGGCAATCCGAAAAACCGGTTTACTTTCGGGCGACGGAGATCCGTATCAATCAGCAACACCCGCGCATCGGTCATGGCAAGAGAAATTGCGGTGTTTACCGCAATGGTCGATTTTCCTTCGCCCGGAAGCGAACTGGACACCACAAAAGATTTGCACCCGCTTTTGATAATGGAAAACATAATATTGGCACGCAGCACTTTATAGGATTCCACTACTTTGAATTTTAGGCTGCTGTCCATATTTTCGGTGACGGATGATTCTTTTCCTCTTCGCCTGGAGGGAACTCTGTCGGGATCCGTCTTTAAATCGGAAACAACAATTTCGGCCCGATCATTTTTTGCCATCGTTATGCACTCCTCTCACTGCCGCGCGAATGCTTTACGGACTGGGGATTGAAATCCGGAATCGTACCCAAAATGGGAATGCCGTAACGCTTTGACAAAGTTTCCTCATCTTTGATATGGGTATCGAAGAAAGCGTACAGTGCAATCACCACTGCGGCAATACCCGCAAGCACGACGCCGACAATCAGGCCGTTTCTCCGCAGTATGGACGTCACCCGGGCGTCCGGTGGCTTTGCGCTGTCGTAAACCGTCAGATTGGACTGAGGCTGCAGATTATCGATATACGGGGTAATCACCTTACTGGTGGCGTTCGCCACTTCCATAATCGCTAAAGAATCGGTTCCCGTAACGGTGACCTGAAAAATGGGAAGATCCTCAACCTGCTCAAAAGACAGCATATCTCTAACATCTTCCCAACTGTACCCTGTATTGCTTTCGTCCGCTACCATTTGATAAAACTTTGTTGCCTTCAGCAATTCGATATAAGTATTCACCTGCCGCTGCGAAAGAGTCAGTTCGTTGATTGATGCAGAAGGATTAAATTCATCTCCTTCAGCGGTAGTATTATAGATGGTAGATACCTTCATGGTGGTACTGTAAACAGGATCCACAAAATAAAGAGTATAAATATATCCGCCTACAAAACCGACTATGGCACACAAGACAATTATCCACGCCCGGTGCCACAAAGCCTGCAATATCATTCTGACAGGTATTTGCATCTCCGAGGTTTCTTCGGATTGTTCCATGAAATACACGCTCCTTCAACCGTAAACAGTGTTTTCTAACCGCATTACAACAAGGAGTATACCCTATTTTTAAGGAAAATGCAATACTTTTTTCATATTTTATAATCATAGGTTTGACTAACCTATTTCGCAATCGTTATGATATAACGGCAATATGATGAAAAAAGCTAAGGCAACACCGCACAAAGACCGGCTAACCGCCTTTTCCGCTCATCTGCGGAAGTTTTTCCCGTGATTTAGTCAAAAATCTTCGAAATTACACAAAGGATTCACCGCGGTTTTTGCTGCATCCGACGAAAAATCCGCTGCTCGCTTCACGCACGACCATCTTTGTGCGGTGTTGCCATAACTCCCGAACCGCTTTTTCAACGGCTCGGGAGTTAATCTTACGCGTCAAATCCGTACAGGTATCGGAAGGCCCATCTTCGAACAGGTGAAAAAGTATTTTCCACCGCGACTGCGCACTGATGAACCTGACGGCGGACAAAGCACTCCTCTGCGGCATCCGGCGGAGTATCGGAGAAGGCGGCGCGCTGCACAATATCGACCAACTTCTCGATATCCTCCTGCGCGATGCCCGGAACCGCCGCCGAAAGACGCCTTGCAAAATCCGGCTCCTCCCCGCTCATGCCCGTCAGTACGCCGGCGACGTTCAGCATGGCAAGAAGCCGGTCAAATTGGGCCCGGCAGCCGGCAACGCACCATCGCCGATGCCGTATCGCTCGCCGCGCCGCCAACACAGAAAACATTACGGCCAACACAAACACAATCGCTATCGGCAGAAGCCACGCGACGTTTTCACGGAGAAACGCGGCGGTTCTCGCAAGGAAAGTTGCCTGAGTACCCTGCGATCCATCAAAGGAGAGAAGGCTCGGCACCGAGAGATCCCAGCCGTGTTCGTCCCATATCTCCTGCATTCGCTGCGCGTCGAATCCGGGGAATACCGCCACCGGACGGCCATCTGCCGCGGGGGTCACATCCACCGGAACCCATCCGTAATCGGGCATGAAAATCTCGCACCAGGCGTGAGCGTTTTCATCGGTCACCGCACTGCGCCAGACGGCAAATGGATTCTCCTGTTCATAAGACCCGGAAGACGGTGTTTGACCGACAAGTTCGGCAGCGGAATCGGGAGAAACAAAATACCCGCTCACATAACGAGCCGGGATGCCGTACAAACGGTAGAGCAACGTGGCCGTATGTGCGTAATGCTCACAATATCCCTTTTGGCTCTCGAAGAGAAAAGTTTCCGCCGGGTCGCGATTTGCCGGAAGAATTCCCGGGGCAACGGTGTAGGAGGTATTGCTACACAGGATGTAGAGAATATAGGCGGTAATCTCATCGAGAGAATCAAGCGGGTACTGCTCTACAAGACGGGTCAGGCGCGGTAAATGTTCGCGCGGCACTTGCGTATACCGATCTTGCATCAGGGCGTAGATCCTCTCCCGGAAAGAGGTAATATTTTCTCCTTCCACGTTCTCGGCATCGTTTGCCGAGAGAATCCGGTTCCAATCAATTTCCATTTCGGACGGCGGATAATAGCAGATATTGTACTCCTCGCTGTCCTGCGCCCCCGTGACATTCGTATTCAAAAAGCCGTTTATACTGTTATAGGTCTCCCATCTGCCGGAGTTGCGGTACACCGGACTAACCGTTATTTGAACCGGCCGACCAGGGTGCATGGGGTACGCCAAATTCATTATGCCATACATCTCATTCCACTTTTGGTTACCATCGGCAACAGCCTGCAACCGATAGGCCAAGTCGAACGGAATCACCTCGATGTGTTTGGCCGCTTCAAGAAACAGATCCGTGTCGTCGTAAACCAGCCATTGCTTTCCGTCGTACTTCCCGCCTCTGAAGACGGAAAGATAAAGCGGTTCTGTCGGGGCATCTGTGAGCGCGAACAAATTTGCCTGCAGGGAACCGCTTTGCACCAGATTATCCCGCGCGATGACGCCGTCCATAACCACGGCTTCGGGCATTTTTATCCTTTTTTGAATGACGGTGCCGATCTCCTGCCGCGTCTGCTGAACAACATCTCCCAACGGCTCGATGAGCCGCGATGCGGGATACAACGCAAGTGTGAAGCAAATGAGCAGTGAGAGAGTCACCGCTCCCCCACTCCGCCACGGTACTCTCCTTACAGGCGGCGAAAGGAGCAGACGCGCCCCCCACATTCCCCACGCAAAGAGCGCAAGAAACAGCACGGTGAGCGTCCCCGGCTGTATGCCCACATAAGGGCAGACAAGCAAGAGTGCACAGGTGAGCAGAAACAGAACGAGATGGTGCCGCACCACGCACTCAGAAAAGACCAGCAGCAACGAAGCAGCCGCTCCAAACAGAACCGAAAACTCGCGGCACATCCTGACGGAGCTTCCGCGCTGCGCCAGCGAAACCAGCTGCTCCAGCTGCTCTCTCAGCTCATCGGCACGAAAAAATATAAGCAGCGCTGCAAGGAGCGACACTATTCCCGCAAACCGGCCAAACCCTTTTCCGCCGAACCGGGCCGCCGCCCAAAATCCCCCCGCGCACACAGCGCCGACAACCGCCAGTGTCCAAAATGACAGAGGAATTCCGGCATCGTAAAGCAGCAGGCACAGGCCGCCCGCCCCCGTAATCAGCAGCGGTACGGCGATCGGCGAGAGCGCCGTTTGGCACGGCTTTTTTTGCCGGATGATAACCTTGCTCATGGTTTTCGCTTCTTTCCGCCGTATGCCCAATCTTCCGCGCGGAATGTCCTAACCGGTTTTCCGTTGTACAGTAGCCGCAAATCGGCTCCCAAGTTCAGCTCACAATCCGCCGAAGGCTGTAAAAACTCCTGCTGAACGCCCGTCGACGCGAGAATGAGCAACAGAAGCATCTCCCGGCAGTCTTCCTCCCCCTGCACCGCGATTCCGCCCGCATCCCCGAAAACGACCAGAACGGAGGGAATTTCCATAAGCAAGGCACGCGTCAGGCAGGCCGCCGCTCGGATATATGCGTCCGCCATTTTCGGGGGCAGGGCGCCGAGCCCCTCGGCGTCCAGTCGTACCCCAACGCGGAGATAGGTCTCCCCTTCGTACTCTTTCACCCACAGCCGGTCGGTTTTGGCACTCTGGTTCCAATGGATATGGCGCAGCGGATCTCCGTCGCGGTACTCACGTATCTGCCTGATATCGTCTTGCGCCCAAGAGATTCCATACCGGTTCTCCTCCCCCTCATCGGGAGATTCCCCGTTTGCCCAAAGCGTTTCGAACACCTCCTGTGCGGGAGACGGAATCACCGCAACCGTCATCTCGCTTGCCTGTCTGCTTCCCGCGGCAAAAATACCTAACGGATCCGACGCCCACACGCGCGTTACGGATAAAGTCAGCGCCCCACACAAGGGGGCGCACAGCGTAAAAGAAATCTCGCCCGTTCTTTTCGGGGCGATGCCCTTAATCACCCGTTTTCTTTCTTTTTTCTCCCCTGCGTAACGCATATTCAGCCGCACTTTTGCCCGCAGCCCGCCACGCATTCCGGTGTTATGCATTGTCAGCCGCAGCACCGTCTCTTCCCCCACAAGGGCACACGCAACCTTACGCTCAAATGCTGCACTCAAACGTTTTCGGTTGGAGCGGGCCGTTATGAACAAAAAGAAGTACAACCCAAGCAGTGCCACAGCAAGCGCGAGAAGCGCCGACGATCGAAACATCCCCGCCGCGACAGCGGTTGCGGCCAGCAGCATAAAGCAGAGCAGTTTTTTCATGGGCGTTCCCCTAAAGCCGGCCTCGGCGTCTTTTTCAGAATATCGCCGATAATCTCGTCAATCGCCATCCCGCCGTCTTTTGCTCCGATGCTTCGTTGCAGACGGTGACACATAATATAGGGAAACTGTGCACGCACATCAGCGGGGGTGACATAGTTTCTGCCCTGAAGATAGGCCGCGGCTTTCGCCGTCCCAACCAGAGCAATTGTCGCCCTTGGACTTGCTCCGTGCGCAAGCATCGAATATTCCCGCGTGGCGTTCACCAGTGCGACAATATACCGCGCTACCGATTCCTTTACGGTGACTCCGTGAATCTCCCGCTGCATACGCAAAAGCCCGGCGGCATCCAACACCGGTGTTACCCGATTCGCTCTTCCGCGCTCATCCACAGTCATCGCGAGTTCTGTCTCGCTCTCGGCATCCGGATACCCCAGCGAGAGCGAAACGGTAAAACGGTCGGTCAGCGATTCCGGCAACCGCTGCGTTCCGGCGCCCCCGTAGGGATTTTGCGTTGCAATCACCAAAAACGGGGAAGGCACCTCACGGGTGACCCCCTCAACCGAAACCTTGCGTTCCTCCATCACTTCCAGCAGCGCAGACTGGGTTTTGGGAGAGGTTCGATTGAGCTCATCCGCGAGCAGCAAGTGGCAAAAAACGCTTCCCGGCTGATACACAAACCGCCCGGTTTCCTTATGAAATACCGAAAATCCGGTGAGATCCGAAGGCATCACGTCCGGAGTAAACTGCACCCGCCGGCAATCAAGCCCCATCGCCCTCGCAAAAGCTGTGGCGAGGGTGGTCTTGCCAACGCCCGGCATATCTTCAATCAGCACATGACCGTTCGCCAAAAAGCAGAGCATGATCTCCCTTACCTGCTCCTCTTTGCCGAGTATCACGCGGTTCACCCTGCTGATAACCTCCGCCGCCTGTTTCGCACCCGAAAAGGCCGCCGGCTCCGATTCCACTGTTGTAACCATCACCTTTTATTTTCTCCTCCCCCCCCCGCCCATGCGAATCACCTTGCCCGAAACAAAAGCGGGACACAGCATACGCTTGGCGGCTTTCTTTAGTTTTGCTTGCCCGCAAAATTGATATGCAATTTTCCTTTGCTTTGACTTTGCTTTGGCTGACCCATTAGCCCAGAAAGAAAACCGGGCAAGCCAAAGCATAAGTCACAGCATAAGCTAAAAACAAACAGTATGTGCTTGTGCTCCAAAATTTGGCACTGATGTGAGCCTTAAGCCAAATAAAGGGGAAATCATTGCGCTTTATCCGGAAGGTCTGATACTTGCGGCGCCTCGGCCGAAGACTGCGGCTGCAAAATTCCCGATTGCGACCCGTCACTTGATCCCTGCGCTTCAGCGGCGGCCTTGCTTGTGCTCGGTTTCGAAAAGGTATGCGGCGAAGCCCGCCATGACCTGGCCAGCCATATTGCCATAGAACTGACAACGCACATTTCAAAAAGATCTGCAAAATGATATGATATATCAAATATCAGGATACTGTTGTTCAGCGCAAGAGTAAACGGGCTAAAAAACGCAACGGGAACAAGGACGTACAGAAGAGCACCAACAAATAACAGAGGAGACTGAATTTCCGCCAAATATTGCCAATAGCCATTTCTGAATGAAACTTCAGGATTATAAGAAGAAGGCGCAATGGCCTTCATTGCCTCAGCCGGTGTTTGAATACCCATATTCTGTAAAACAATCAAATAAAGCGCTTCAAGAATCAAAACGGAGAGCGGAACAATGCAATGAATTAGCGCCTGAGTATTTGGCTTATCTATCCGACACATCAGAAAAGCGCCTAATCCCCACACGACCACACCTATGATGGCCCCGGGAAGCGGCATCTTGTAGCATGTCGCATCAACACAGAATAAATAAATTAATGAATAAATCCAATAAACGGCGCCGGACAAAATCAGACATATCACATAATGCTTCTGACGCATAACCATCCCGCCTTTTTTTATTATATATCATATCTATTCATATCTAACTCATTTTACTAAAAATCCGAAGGATAAGGTGCATCGGCACGATAATTGGCATAAGCAAAATCGGCTAATTTACCGTAATTTTCAAAATATTCATCACACACACCATCTTTATATTCTATCGTAGTATGTAAATTCGCACTGTCCGCAAAATTAATAACAGCTTTCCATCGGTCATTTCGCCAAGATTGGTAATATAAAACATTTTGTATTTTACAGTCTTTAACCCGCTTTGATCTCACATTATAGGCAGCTAAATGAGCAACTTTACTTAAGGCAACACCGCATAATAAGCAAATTCTCGTCCTGAATCGATGAATGCGT
>CAZMAM010000039.1:0-11434 GCA_964564305.1 uncultured Eubacteriales bacterium | reverse complement strand
GCGCGGACTTTCCAAAGACATCACTGAAGACATCGTCAAGCTTCAGGTTGGAGACAGTCAGGCAGTTCTGGGCGCGGTTCTTCTCGCCGGTGAGCATGTTGGTAAGCTTGAAACGGTAGCGCATGAGGTCGCGGAGCTGGCGGATCTCAGGGGATGGGATAAAGCTGGGCTTTATCATGTCGCACATGAACAGGTCACAGATCCATTTTGCATCCTTGCGGTCGGTTTTGTTGCCCCTTTGGGGTTTTGTGTATTTGGGGTGTGCGAGAGTAACGAAGCAGGTTTTCTCCAGGACGTTGAAGACAGGGATCCAGTACTTGCCGGTAGATTCCATGCAGACCTCATAGCAGGAATATTTAGCCAGCCAAGAGGCCAAATCCCGAAGACCTTTGGAAAAGGAAGAGAAGCGTGCCTGCTTGTACTCCGTTCTCCCATTGGGATCGGTCATGCCGATACAGGCATAAATCCAGGTTTTGTGGACATCGAGACCACAGCAGTTGTTACGGAAGATTTTAAAAGCCAATAAGAGTCCCTCCTACAAAAAATTTGCAGGGCTGGCAGGGACTGGCCGTCCGGCGAAATCGAGTCAACTTCGGAAGAGATAAGTTTACGGGCTACTTGCTTGCGCCATTCATTGATGCCTTAACGGACGGCCGACGCCATATAAAAATGCGGGGTTGCCGCTATACAGCCCCGCCACTCACCTCTTCGGGTTCTGTAGTATGCCAGCGCCTGCAGTAAGAGGATAACAGAAAAAGAAAGCGAAGGGTAGGCCGATTTGGGAATCAGTTTCATAGCTCCATCGGTGCCTTTCGCAGAAAGGCGGATTATAACAGTGAACAAAAAGCTTCGGGATCCGGAAACCGATTTTCTGTTTCAGGCCATTTTGCAGTTGAAAACGCTGGACGAATGCTACCGATTTTTTGAAGATTTATGCACGGCGCCAGAAATCAAGGCCCTTTCTCAAAGAATTGCGGTGGCAAAAATGCTCAGCGAAAAACGGGTATACAGCGACATTGTCGCCGCAACCGGTGCGTCCACCGCTACCGTAAGCCGGGTGAACCGTGCGTTGACATACGGGTGTGACGCCTATGATATGGTCTTTCGTCGTTTAGAAGAACAGGGCATATCCGACGCGGAGTCGGCATGATCGGGTATCGGGCACTGGCGGCTGTTTACGACCGCCTGATGACGGCGGATTATTCCGCGGTCGCCTGCCGTCTTCTGGAAATATTTGCCCGGTTCGGGGCATCTTCCCAAACGCTGCTGGATCTCGGATGCGGGAGCGGGAAACTGATTCGGGAACTGGAATCTTGCGGCCGTCACGTAATCGGTGTGGACGGCTCTCCGGAAATGCTTGCCTTGGCGGCTGAACGCACCGAAACTCTGCTGTTGTGCCAGGATATGCGGGAACTGGATTTGCTCAGGACTGTAGACGGCGCGGTTTGCACCATGGACGGATTCAATCATCTGCTGAACATCAGAGATATTGCCAAAGCCCTGTCTCGGCTCAGGCTGTTTATTTCACCGGGCGGTCTGTTCATTTTTGACGTCAATACGGTCTACAAACATCGGGAAATCCTGGGCAACCGCTGTTTTGTGCTGGAACAGCCCGGGCTGATTTGTACTTGGCAAAACCGATACGCCCCAAAGCGCCATACAGTAAATATGTGGCTTGATTTTTTTGAAGAGACAGATAACGGCCTGTATCGCAGAACATCCGATGAAGTAACGGAGCGGGCTTATTCGCTGCACACTTGGAAACGGTTGTTGGAACAAGCCGATTTTACGCTTCTTGCCGCCTATGACGGCTTTGAAGATCAACCGCCGCGCAATACATCCGAACGGGTGATTTTGGTGGCGCGAAACGACCGGCCGAAACGGGAATTTATGGGGGAAAATAGCTGATGGGAGAAATTATTCGCTGCTTGACAGCAGACGGTTCGGTGATGGCAATGGCGGCGGAATGTGCCGACATCGTTTCCCGGGCGGAACAAATTCACCGGAGTTCTGCCGTGGTCACGGCGGGGCTGGGCAGATTGCTGATTGCCGCTTCCCTTATGGGAACCACACTCAAAAATCAAGGCGATTCCGTCACCCTGAAAATCCATGGGGGAGGTCCCACCGGCACCCTTATGGCAATAGCCGATTGTGAAGGCAATGTGCGGGGGTATGCGCAGAATCCGGTAGTGGAGATTCCGCTGAAATGCGCCGGAAAACTGGATGTCGGGGGAGCTGTCGGTAATAAAGGCATGCTTTATGTGATTCGGGATACTCAAGGAGAAAAGCCTTATTCGGGATGTATTCCCTTGGTCAGCGGGGAAGTGGCGGAAGACATCACCGCTTATTACGCGCAAAGCGAGCAAATTCCCACCGCATGTGCGCTGGGCGTATCGGTGAATCCCGATTTAACGGTTCAATCGGCAGGAGGACTTTTGCTTCAGCTGCTTCCCGGTTGCCCGGACGAAATTGTCGATCAAATCGAAAAAAATATTGCTTTGCTGCCCCCGATAACAGCTTTGTTTCACGACGGCCGTTCGCTCTTGGATATACTTCATACCGCTTTGAAAGGATTTTCTTATCGGGTGACCGAGCAATATCATCCGGTGTACCGTTGCACCTGTTCCCGGGAACGGGTCATGAAAGCGCTTTTGACCATGAAACCGGAGGAACGGATGAGTTTACCGGACAAAACCGGAAAAGTAGAGGTGACCTGCCGGTTTTGTGACGCCGTATATACTTTTCATCGAGAGGAACTGTTCCGTCTCGCGTAAACCGGGGTAACGCCCGGCCACTCGGCAGGCATTGCGCGCAAGCTCGGTCTCTGTTCGGTGTTGCCTTAGGGAAACCTTGCATTTATTGCAGCGGCGCTTTACTCCAGCATTTTCCTGAATTCCTCTTCGGTCAAAACAGGAATGCCCAAAGACCGGGCTTTGGTCAGCTTGGATCCCGCCTCTTCTCCCGCCAGAACATAGGTAGTTTTTGCGGAAACGGACGATGATGTTTTTCCCCCGTATCGTTCGATAACGGATGAAGCCTCCGCTCTGGTCATAGTCGGTAATGTGCCGGTCAGCACAAAAGTCATTCCGGCAAACTTATTGCCGGTTGTTTGCGGATGCTCCCGCATATTTACGCCCGCTTCTTCCAGACGCAGAACCAGTCGGCGGGAAGCGGGACGGTCAAAAAAGGCTTCTACGCTTTCGGCCATAATATCGCCGAATCCGTCAATGGCATTCATCTGTTCCCGGGAAGCATTCATCACGCCTTGCATATCGCCAAAGTGATTGGCCAGCAGTTTTGCCGCTTTCTCGCCAATATGGCGTATGCCCAGCGCGGCCAACACACGGGAAAGTTCCTGATGCTTGGAATGTTCAATGGCATTCAGCAGATTTTCGGCGGATTTTTTTCCCATGCGTTCCAGCGGTGCTATTTGTTCCACCGACAGCGCATAAAAATCATCCGGGTGACTGACCAGTCCCTCGGAAACCAATTGCTCAATGACGGAAGGGCCTAATCCGTCGATATCCATTCCCTCCCGGGAAGCGAAATGAATCAAGCGCCGTATCCGCTGTGCGGGACAGTCCGGGTTGATACACCGCACTGCCGCTTCACCCGGCTCTCTCACTACGGGATCTCCGCAGGAAGGGCAAACGGCGGGAAAGACGATCGGTTCGGTTTTTGCGGGATGTGAAATCACCCACACCACTTCCGGTATAATTTCCCCCGCTTTGCGCAGGGCAACGGTATCTCCGGTGCATAATCCCTTTTCGGCGATAAAATCCTCATTGTGCAGCGTTGCGCGTGAAACGGTTGTGCCGCCCAAAGACACCGGAGAAAAAATGCCAATCGGAGTAATCACGCCAGTG
Source organism: uncultured Eubacteriales bacterium (assembly GCA_964564305.1). Lineage (GTDB taxonomy): Bacteria > Bacillota > Clostridia > Oscillospirales > Acutalibacteraceae > RGIG1959. The sequence continues at coordinate 7,568 of CAZMAM010000039.1, read as the reverse complement.
CGCCCCACTTGAAAATCCACACGTTGCAAAACGGTTTCTTTCTGTTCGGGAGGATATTTGAAAGCCACCGCCCATTTGGGAAATTTTCCCGTGGTTCCCAATTTTTCCCGCAGAGTCAGGTTATCCACCTTGATGACCGCGCCATCCATATCAAACGGAAGAGAAGCACGTGCTTCGCCCAGTCGACGAACCTGATCGATCGCCCGCTCAATAGAATCGGTTGCAAATCCGTTTTCAACGATCGGAAAGCCCATTTCCTTCAGGCGGGACAGCGCTTGTGTGTGAGAGAGTATTTCTTCGCCCTCAATTTGCTGCAAATTAAAAACGAACAAATCCAGTTTTCTGCGCCCGGTGACGGCCGGGTCTTTTTGCCGCAATGATCCGGCTGCAGCGTTTCGTGGGTTCTTAAACGGTTTTTCTCCCGCCTCTTCTTGGGCCTGAACCAATGCGGCAAATACGCGGCGGGGCATATATACCTCGCCTCTGACAACCACCCGATGCGGTGCGCCGGTCAGTACCGCCGGAATGCGGCGGATGCGCCGGAGGTTTTCGGTGATGTCTTCTCCCGTTATTCCGTCTCCCCGGGTAGCACCTCGAACAAAGCGCCCGTCTATGTATTCCAGCGCCACCGAAAGCCCGTCGATTTTCGGCTCCACCACATAGCAGGGAGCGTTGTCCGTCTGACGCACCCGGTGATCAAAATCGATGAGATCCTGTTCGCTGAAAACATCCTGCAAACTCAGCAGGGGAACCGTATGCGTTACGCCGGTAAAGAGAGAAGAAGCCGATCCGTGCACCCGCTGGGTGTAGGAATCCGGTGTGATCAGATCCGGAAACCGTTCTTCCCATTTTTTCAGTTCCTGTGTTAGGGCATCGAATCGGTCGTCCTCTATTTCCGGATCATCCAAGTTATAGTAGCGGTAGCTGTGATAATCGATTTCCCTTTTCAGTTCTTCTATGCGTTTTTGCGCGGTTTCGTGATCCATGAGGTTTTCCCTCTTTCTTTTGAGCGGGTTTTGCGTTCATCTTTACGATTATCAGTCTACCATTTTTTCCCACTTTTTGCAAGGAACCGCAGAGGGATTTAGAGCATTACCTTGGAATTTATATCGGCTTCGGGAGAGATTTGATGGCGAAGACATGGACAAAGCAGCAACTTGAGGCCATAGAGGCAAAGGACGGAACAGTGCTGGTATCTGCGGCGGCGGGTTCCGGCAAAACGTCGGTGCTTATTGAGCGTATTCTTCGGCTGATCACAGACCCCCGCGACCCCGCGGATATTGATCGATTTTTAATCGTGACGTTTACCAAGGCCGCCGCCAACGAGATACGTTCCCGGCTTTTCCGTGCGCTGGAAGAAAAATTAAACGAAAATCCGGCGGATCGTCATTTGCTTCGCCAGCAGATTTTGCTTTCACAGGCATCCATCGGCACGATAGACAGCTTTTGTGCCAGATTGCTTCGGGAATTTTCACGTCAGGTGGGAATATCCGCGCAATTTCGGGTGGGTGAAGGCGCGCCACTTGAGCTTTTAAAGGCGGAAACTGCCGAACAAGTGATTGAACAGGCGTATCAGGAGAGCGATCCCGCCTTTTTGCAATTATGCGATCTGCTTTCCGGCGACCGCAACGACCGTCCGTTGCGCGATGCGCTGCTTCGACTGTACGATTTTATTCAGGCGCATCCTTTTCCTTTACGATGGCTGGAATCACAAAGACAGATGTTTGAGGATAAACGTCCGCTCGGCGAAACGGCGTGGGGGCACATTCTGCTGCAAAAAGCGGATGAGCTGCTCGAAGCCGCCCTCATAGCGTTGGAACAGGCACTTGCGCTTTGCGATCAAAACGAAAGGCTTTGGGATGCGTACAGACCTGCACTGGAGCAGACAAAAGCATCCGTTTGCGCAGCAAGGGAGTGCTTTGGGGATTGGGATACCTGCAAAAAAGCGATTGACGAGGTGGAATTTACGCGGTTCGGTACGCTTCGCCGCTTTGACGATCCGGCGCTGAAGGAACAGGTCACCGCTCTTCGCGATCAAGCGAAAACGCTGGTGAATGCCGCGCAGAAAACCCTGTTTTGCAGCGAAGAGCAAGCCAACGGCGACCGGGAGGCCTGCGCACCCGTTTGTCGTGCTCTGGTGGATTTGACCCGTCGGTTTGACAGCGCTTTTTCCGCTGCGAAAGATGAGAAAAACTGGCTGGATTTTAACGATTTGGAGCATCGCCTGCTCACTTTATTGGCGGTGCCCGACAAAAGCGGGTTTTCCCGCACGGAAATTGCCCGGCAAATCAGCGAACGGTACCGGTACATATTGGTGGATGAATATCAGGATACCAATGCCACGCAAGATACGCTGTTTTCCGCTTTGTCGGACAATGAAAACAATCTCTTTATTGTCGGCGACAGCAAGCAAAGCATATACGGCTTTCGTCAGGCCATGCCGGAAATTTTTCAAAATCGTCTGCGAATGGGGGGCAAATACGACGGGAAGCATTTTCCTGCCTGTGTTGCGCTTGCACAAAATTTCCGTAGCCGAAAGCAAATCGTTTCCACGGTCAACACCCTATTTTCCCGGTTGATGCGAGAAGAGTTGAGCGGGATTGACTACGATAAAAGTGAGGCGCTGTTTTCCTCCCGTTCTTTTCCCGATGAGGATAATCCCCGTTACAATACAGAAATACTGTTGCTGGAAAAAGAAGGCGACAACGCTTTGGACGCGGCAAAGCGTGAAGCCAGGATGATCGGAAACCGTATTCTTTCGATGATTTCCGAGGGCTTTTCTGTAACTGAGGGGGATTCTTTACGCCCTGCCGTTTACGGAGATTTTTGTGTGCTGCTACGCAGCACCTCGCAAAAAGCACCGGTATACACACGCGAGTGGCAGCAGATGGGCATTCCGGTGGACGGGGACGGCGGCGGAGATTTGCTGCAATGCGCGGAAATACAGACGATTCTTTCCATTTTGCGCACGGTGGACAATCCCCTGTTGGATATTCCGCTGCTTGCGGCAATGATGTCCCCCGTTTACGGATTTATCCCGGACGAAATGGCGGTCATACGGGAGTATTCTCCTCAAACGGCGCTGTATCCGGCTGTAAAGCGGTATGCCCGCTTATCTTTACCGCTTTCCCGAAAATGCCGGGATTTTCTTTCCGTCATGGATCATTACCGTTTGCTGGCCTGTGTCCTTCCGGTGGATCAACTGATTCGCCGAATTTTTGACGATACCGGACTACTGACGATTATGGGAGCTAAAAGCGGGGGAACCGTCCGCATGGCCAATTTACGCCGTTTTTATGATTATGCCCGCGAGTTCGAACAAGATGACTGCAAAGGTCTCGGTGTGTTTATCGCTCATTTGGATAAACTTCAAGATCAGGGTATCGGCTTGCCCGGTGCTGTGAATGCCGCCGATCAAAATGCGGTTCATTTGATGACTATTCACCGTTCCAAAGGACTGGAATTTCCGATTGTATTTGTAGCTGGGCTGGGCAATGACTTTAATCGCCGATCCTCTGTCGGCCCCTTGCTGTTGCACACCGAAGCCGGGATTGGCTTAGTTCGGCGGGACAGATCGGCCGGAACCCAAGCGGAAACGGTTCACCGCATGGCGGTATCCGCCGCTGTCACCCGAAGCGATATGGCGGAAGAACTCAGGGTGCTGTATGTTGCGCTCACCCGCGCAAAGGATAAGTTGCTGCTCACAGCCGTGATTCCGGATATCTCACGCCTCGTTTCCCGTCTGGAAACTTGGGTTGACGGCGAGGGATGCCTGCCCTGCGCGAATATTTTGCGTGCGGGCAGTATGATCGAGTGGGTGCTTTCCGCGCTGCTTCGGAATCCCGGTATCGAAGCGCTGCGCGATCCGCCTTCCTTGAGGGATAATGCCGCCGCAACATCGGATGGCGCCATCGCGATTACGCGCTGCACCGATCGGAAGGATGCAGCTCCCGTTCACAGGGAACCTGAGCTGGATATTCCGGTGCCGGAGGATTTTTGGCAGCGCCTTCATTTTCGGTATCGATATGCAGAACTGTCTTCTGTTCCGATGAAAATTTCCGCATCACAAGTGGATCGGACAGAAGAAATTTCCAAAGGCGCGCTTGCCCGTCCGGCGCTGACATACAAATCTCATCTTACTCCCGCGCAGCGCGGAACTGCGGTTCATCTTTTTTTACAGTTCGCCGATTTGCGCTCTCCTCTGTCTTCCGCGCAGGAGGTCAAGCGTCTGTGTGAACAGGGCATTCTTTCAAACATTCAGCAGGCGTCCCTTCCTTTTTCGGCGCTGGATATCTTTCGTAAAAGCGATATTTGCCTTCGCATGATGCAGAGCCCGAAACAGTGGCGCGAGTACCCGTTTTCGGTCATCCGTCCGGTCACTTTATTTGTGGATGCGGACAAAATTCCCGCTGACGCATTGGAGGATTCTGTGGTTGTTCAGGGAATTGCAGACGCCGTATTTGAAGAAAACGGCGCCTTGGTGATTGTCGATTACAAAACAGACCGGGTTAAAACGCCCGATGAGTTACTTACGCGTTACCAAACTCAGTTGAATATTTACGCTTCGGCGCTTGCAGAAATCTTTCGTATGCCCGTTAAAGAATGTGTATTGTATTCTTTCGCTTTGCACTGTTCTGTTCCGGTTCCGCTGCCGGAAACCGGTTTTTCCGAGAGTGCTTTTGAAAATTCATCACCGGCGTTCTGACACTCCGGATTTCAATGACGGTTCCATCAGATACCCAAGACGAGCATCCTTGCCGGGGACGTGCAAAAAACAACAAAAATGTGGCCGCGTGAGATTTGGCAGGCGTGTCTGCCAAATTCGGTCTTGAAGAGAGTGAACAATAGTCAATAACATGGACAAGCCAAATTCTGTGGAAGCAATGGAAAGTACCAAGTAATCGACAGTTGGAAGTACAGAAGCTTGGCATAGAGAGAGATCTTGCGAGAATGACGGCTGTAGTGTTACAATTGATGTGAGACCGAGGAGGAGGGTAGAAAAAGGCGACTGAGTTTGTTAGAATAGAGTGACACCCCACATAACCCTAACGAAAGGACTCAATCGCCATGGATATTGTAAAGCAAGAAGAGAAAAAGGTCAAGAGATATCTTCCACTACGGAAATGAGGTATACCGAATATCTGAAAAACGGTCAAAACAGACACTAAAAAGAACCGCAAAGCGTCAAAGCTTTACGGCTCTTTACCGTGTGATCAAATGCATCGAATATATACGGTGCTTTTTCCTGCGCCCTGTTTTGTCACTTCGCCGCGGTTTACCATGGCACGCAGATTTCTCTCTACCGTGGACGCGCTGATGTTGGGACAAAGCTCGACAATCTCCCGTTTCGTAAATTTGCCGATTCTGCTTATCACCGCTTTGCGGACGGTATCTTCAGAAGATGGTGATAGGATTTCCATGCGGTCTTCAAAATCGCGGTATGCACTGATAACTGTTCCCAGCAGATACTTTACAAAGGGTGTGGGATCATCTTTTTCTTCATGCCAGCCGGTTTGCGATAATTCCAGCGCGTCATAATACGCGCCCTTATTCCCGGCAATCTTCGCTTCCAGCGAGATAAATTTGCCGACCTCATACCCGGAACGGTAGAGAAGCAGCGTGGTGAGAAGCCTTGACATTCTGCCGTTTCCGTCAAGAAAAGGATGGATGCAGAGAAAATCATGGATAAACTCCGGAATTAAAATCAGCGGATCGATCTTGCCATCTCCGACGGCGCGGTTATAGGTGTCGCAGATTTCCTGTATGGCAGGCGCGGTTTCATACGGGGCAAGGGGCGTAAACAATGTATAGGTTTTTCCGGACGCGTCGGTTGCGCTGATGTAATTCTGGACATTCTTAAAGCTGCCTCCGAAAGCGGAGTCCGTGTGGCTAAACATGATTTTATGGAGTTGGAGAATATAGTTCGGAGTCAGCGGAATATAGGCAAAGCTTTCATGAACAACGTTCAAAGCATCCCGGTAGCCGGCAATTTCGCTTTCGTCCCGATTTCGCGGTGTCGTCTTTTCTTTCATAAGCTGCCGCAAACGGGTTTCGGTCGTTCGGATTCCTTCTATTTCGTTGGAAGCCTCGGTGCTCTGAACCTTGGCAATCTCTATTAGTCTTTCAAGCTGTTCGGGCTTTTGTTTCAGATAGAGTACCTGCCTGCCTTTCGCTTCATGGATTTGCGATAGATAGTTTACTACTTCTGTATCCCATAATTGATTCTTGAGTTTCGCATAATCAAACCGACGCATTCTCGTCACGCCCTTTTCTTTCTCATCAAATATATCATAAATGACGAGAAATATCAAGATGCTGATGAAAAAATTCAAATTGTTTTTAGAGCAAAAACCGCTGCCATAAATACGCTTGCTGCCGGAATTTGCCACTTTCTTCTCCCTAGCTTAAAAAATTCTTTAAAAATCGGGCAATTGTCCAATTAAATGCATCGGGTAGGCGGCTGGCCATTAGTTGGCCAGCCGACCTCCCACAGAACCGTGCGTACCGGTCTGGTACACGGCTCCTCCCCTGTTTTATGCCGTGACAAAATTGCTGTAGTAGGAATAGAAAAACTGGAATCCGGCCCTTTCAAGCCTTTGGTTTGAGAGGGCTGTGTTCATAATCGGGCTTGCCGCTATGCGCCAGTACCCTTTCCTTGAACATGCCAGTATTCCGGCATTGGCGTTCGTTACTCCCAGTTTCAGGAGATTCCTCCACCTTGTCCGGACTCTCTTCCACTTCTTCCAGAACACCATGCGGATGCGTCTTCGCATCCATTCATCGATGCCTTTCAGATAGTTTCCCATATCCGCCAGCTTGTAGTAATTCACCCAGCCGATGACATAGCGCTTCAGGGCTATCTTCCATGCCTCGTAGTTATTCATTTTCCCGCGGCTTGTCCGTTCCATTACCCATTCTTTCATCTTTACTTTGGTCTTCTCATGAACTCGCTGCCTGTACTCATTCTTTTCCTTGTAAAAGCAGTATTCGAGAAACTTGATTCTTCCCGCTACCGAGCGGATTCAGGATTTTCACACGTTAGAAACGTGCGCCGCCGGACGCACTAAAAAGAGCCGCCGCCCTTCGGCAGCAGCTCTCTGGTCACGATAGCCCGCAGTAAATTTTGCAGTTTTATTCTCGATTTATTCGCGTTCTCGATTTTCGGGCTTAAAAGGCCTCGAAAACATAGGAATTTAGCGCCTTTCATGTGTCTAAGGGCTTCATTGTTGGGACGGGCGGTTTCGAATTATCAAGGTCTGTCATAATGACATAATCCTTGTTGTTTCGTTAATTTTCTCCATTTGCCCATCCTTTAGCAGACAGAAAAACACGGCATGAATGGGTCTTTATGGTGTAAAAAATGGTGTAAGCGGGGTAAACGGCGGCAATGATTACTTCACTGCTCCGCTCTCTATTATATATAAACTTTTTTCCCCGAAAGTCAGCAGCATTTCCCGATCAAACATGATGACGCCTCCCCGAACCGAATGAATGATATATATTTACCAGAACGCCTTTGCGCTTACGATTGTTTAATTTACTCCCGTAAGTATTGACAATGCGGTATG
>CAZMAM010000038.1:0-12946 GCA_964564305.1 uncultured Eubacteriales bacterium | reverse complement strand
AAAAAAAGATTGTACTGCAAAAATATGGCTGAAGCCTATTAATTAGAGGCTCCCTAATATAAATTATAAAATAAAGGACTGAAATGTCAAGCTTTTTCCCGAATTTTCTCGTCGTCGCAAGTGAAAATAGACATTTATTTAAAAATAGTACGGCGAAAGTTTATCCCAAAGAACTCCTTGGCTTTATCCAGCCGCATAATGATTTTGGTTCGACTGATTTTGGCCTCCAAACTTTCCGGAAGTTCATCCCGAATCCGCTTCGGCTCGTAAATATCGCCGGTATCATAGGCAAGCTCGTTTTGCCTGATTTTTACCGAAAAACATTTATTATTGTTTTCCCAAGCCCGCCGGATTTTTTCCTTGGTATTTTTCCCCAAGACAGATGATCCGAAATAATCATTATATTGCAATTCGCAAATATACTCCGGCAACTGTTCGCCGGAATTTTCAGAGATTATATCATACAATATCAGTGAAGACTCATTCAAAATATCCGGTATTTCCGAGAGATCACCCTCTGTTTTCAAAATTTCCAGCAAACCGGGTATTTTTCCCAGCATCCGTCTTAAGTATTCACGGTACATCGCCGTTTTCATTTTTCTGCTTATTCTGCCAATTCGGGTACTCATTGTGCGCTGATTCTCGTTGGAAAGCCCCGCACTGACATTGACGCAGACGGCGCGCCTACTGTATTCCGGTTTGATGGTTTCCATATCCGTATTTGCACTGAACACAATGGCCGGATAATTTGTCAAATTTTCCGTATATCCGAAATCTTCATTTTTCATCAATTCCGGTGCATGTTGATCGAATCTGGTTTTCATAATATCGTCCGCTACAATCGGAACGCCCTCAACCGAAAACCGAAGATTATCCCCCACTGTCTTGGTGAATTCTTTTCCCGCGATAATAGGCGATTGCCCGATCATCATTTTCAGAAGCATCTTTAAAAATGTTGTTTTACCAGCTTTGCTTTGCCCGTAAATGACACCGAAAACGGGATAGGAGGTTCTGTCCACATTATACAAGCGCGCGGTATTGCGTAAAACAGCCATAAAGGGAGAACAGAAAAACCAGTTGGCAAAAGCATAATAACGTTTTTGTAAATCCTTCCATTCACCGCTAAAATAATGATACCCGTCCATAAATTGCAAAAACAGCGATACATCGTTTTGTATTTCTTCTTTACGCGGATGCAAATCAAGAAGTTTTTCGTTCAAGCCGATTTCCTGTCGCTGCACATTGATATGCAACATGGGATAATCCTGACGTGCGGCTTTTTCATCTTCACGTTTCTTTTCGCTGTTCTGACGTAAAGTATGAACGGCTTGCGGTGTGATCAATATCCGACCGGCGTTCTTATCCGTTTTCGGAGCTAAAGAGGACAAGCGGCGCATATGCTCATTGACTTTTAAAGCAAATTCAATCTCTTGTGTGTCCTCCGGCGTTTTTTGAATTTCCAAAACTTTGCAAGCCTGTACCGTCTCCGCCACAGGCAGCGTTTCCATATTGAACCCGTCATCAGATACTAAAACAGCTTTCTCCGTAATTGTGTCGGTACAGTCCGCAATATAACTGTCATATACACTTAAATACCAATCATAAGCATTGCTGCCGTCCATATACACAATATTTTCCCTTTGTCCGCCCGTAAAAGCCCGGTTGGACATATTTGCTGATCCGGTGATGACTCTTTGACGCCCATTTTTTCCGGAGAGCAAATACAGTTTTTCATGAGAAAGTTTCTCTCTTGCCACATAGAAACGGAGCGTGTTCTCTTTCAGTCTTTTCAGAAAATAATCTCGGAATTTGGCATTTCTTACGGATTCTATCACAGCCGACTGAAATGCTACGATTTCGGTCATTCCGTAAGACATCACCTGTGGATTACCGAAAATCACCTCGGCGTCTTCAAACAGATCAAGTATCTTCTTCAAAAAATCCAAACTGGAAGAAAAGGTAATGATTTTCACGGATGTAAATCCTTCGAAGAGCTCACGCCAAGGTAATGTCTGACCCTCAAGGAAATCAACTTTGGCAACGGGAATACCCTTTTTCGGTTCAATGCCTTCGGTTGCCTCTTCGGGAAATAATCCCATTTGTTCATCATTCGCCATATATACCCTGCTTTCTCAATTTCCCGTTTCAATGCTCGAAAGCGGCGGCCAGTTGTTCACTTAAAGTGCAACATTGAGTAGTAATTGTTCTTTGCGCGGAACGGTCATAAATTATGATCCGACCGAGTCAGAATTACCAATAGATAACCGCTTTCAAAGCGAATTTGCGCATCCTCTTGCGTAAACTCATTACTGACCCCGATAGGATAAACACAATCCAATTCGGCATTTTGCAAAGGATATTCCAAATTTTGTAAAGTCAGTCCACTAACCGTACCGCCATAGGGGAAAAGTGAAAGATATTGATCTTTCCGGTGTGAAATCCGATGCTGCCCGGGAGGAAGCAAACGGATTTCCTGATGTTCGTCTCGCAATATACCCTCAGCGTCATGTTCCAAAAGAAACCGCAACGCAAAAATATTGGCAACCGTGTGATCAAGCCTGCCTCCTGTACATCCCAGCAGGAGAAACTCGCGGTATCCTTTGCGTAATGCCCATTTGATCGCCGCTATCACATCGGTATCGTCTTTATGAGCGGGCAATGTAATGACGGGAACAGATAATCGGCGTAAAGGTGACGAATCAAAATCACCGATGACCAGATGAGGCGGTTTGGCCATATCCTGCAACAGGTACAGTCCCCCGTCAGCCGCAATAATAAAATCATCATTTCGAATAAATGAGGCCAGTAATTCCGGGGTTTCATATGGAGCCGCACCGACAATAACACACCGAGACATCACAAAGTTCTCCTTTGTTTTAAGTTTGGGCCGGTCATTTTTCTTTTATGATTGCATAAGTATTTTGAAGATGTCTTTGGAAATTTTCATAATAAAGCAGAACGAAGCATGGCTTTTTAAATAATCATCGGCTGAACCGTAAAACACATTTATGGCAATTAACCTTTTATATGCCGTCGGCGGCCTCCGCAGAACAGAAGCCGCCGAAAAGTTCACCGCCATTTCCGTTATTCTTCATTACCCGATTCATCCTGAGAAGGTTCGGTTTGATCGGGCGGGTCGGTGGGTTCTTCACCTTCCTCAAAGTGGAAATAGTCGGTATCTACCACCAATCCGTTGGCTCCGTCAATGGTAAAAACCGCATATTTTTGATAATCGGAGGTTCCTGCAATCGCCAACCTTACGGTAACGGTATACGATCTCGCCTGTTTGGTCAATGTGTAGCTCACGGTTGAAGACCCTGACGGAAGCAGATTCTGTTCACTGGTCCATAACCCGTTGTCCACATATACCTCCATATCTACCGTTTTCTGCGTAGACGGCAGGCGAATATCCAGACGAACGTCCTTATAACCGGAACTGACAACCAAGGTCACTTCACTGCTGGGCGATACCATAGAGCCTCCCGCCGGCGACTGATCGATAACAACCCCTGCGGAATAACTGGGATGATTGACCGTTTGAATGGCGTCAAGATTTACATACAGCCCTTTGTCCGTTAATTTTTTGATGGCATCGGCTTGAGGCATACCGATGACGTTCAATACTTCAATCTCATCCACCGGTTCTGCCCCTATGCTGACATACACCGTGACGGTACTTCCCTTTCCGATTTTTTCTCCGGAAGCGGGATCGATGCGAATGACATGATCGATCTCTACCGTATCACTGTTCGCCGATACTTCTTTATATTGAAATCCGGAAGCCGTTAATTTGCTGAACGCGGAATTTTTGGATTCCCCTTCCGAAATATAAGGTACATCCACTAATTGTTCGCCGCGACTGATATACAATGTAAGTTCGGTTTTTAGTTTAACCTCTTTATCGGGCAAAGGATATTGCCGAATAACGGTGCCGACCGGTTCTTCCGAATATTCCTGATTGACTTTAATGGTAAAATTGCGCGCCAGTTCGGTATTGCTCGCCACTTCCGTTTCATAATTTTTCCCGATAAGATTGGGCACGGAAATTTTTTCAGCGGTAGCACCGCCGGGAGACAACACGCCGGTCACAAAAGAAACGGCAAAAACCACGATAAGTACCAAAAGGAAAGCGCCTGCAACACCTGCCAATATCGGAATCACCGGCGGGCCCTTTTTTTTATTCGCCTGCTCCTCTTTTTTCAAAGCGGCCGATTTCTGTTCTTCTTCATTTTTGCGAATACGCGTAAAGGTCTCCTGATAACGTGTAGGTTCCTCTCCGCTGGAAAAATATTTATATTCAAACCGTATGCTGGGATTTTCCTTAAATTCATCTATATCAAAGAGCATTTCCGCGGCAGATTGATATCTCTTATGCGGATCCTTCTGCATGGCCTTCAACGTAATATCTTCTAACCCGTCCGGAATATTCGGGTTAATTTCCTGTGGGCGCTTCGGATCGTTCTGCATTTGCATAATGGCCACCGAAACCGCATTATCCGATTCAAACGGCAACTGACCGGTTAGCATTTCGTACATCATAACGCCCACGGAATAGATATCCGATTTTTCATCGGTCACCTCCGCCCTGGCCTGTTCCGGACTGATATAATGCACCGATCCAATGGCCTTATCACCCTGATCCGAAAACTGAGCAACAGCTCCCCTTGAAAAGCGTGCAATGCCGAAATCGGTTACCTTAATGGTTCCATCCGCAAGCAACAGAATATTTTGCGGCTTGATATCCTGATGAACAATGCCTTTATCGTGGGCGTGCTGAAGCGCTTTTAAAATCTGCGTAATAAAATAGACAACTTCTTTCCATTCCAATACCTTTTGCTGTTCAATATATTCCTTAAGGGTGATTCCGTCAATGTACTCCATCACGATGTATTGCAAATTATCCCCAAAGCTGACGTCCAGTACGCGGACAATATTCGGGTGAGAGAGAATCGCTATCGCCTTGGATTCATTCTTAAAGCGACGGGAAAATTCTTCGTTGCCCAAATATTCTTCTTTCAGAATTTTAACTGCAACAATACGGTCATCGATATTGTCATATGCTTTATACACATATGCCATTCCACCGACGCCAATCAGTTCGCGAATTTCGTATCTTCCGTCAAGTCGCTTACCGATGTATTTATCCATATGTGTCACTCCTTCGATCTCCTGTCGCCGGTGTCTTTAATCAGCGCTACGGTAATGTTATCGCTGCCTCCCGCACGGTTAGCGGCCGATATCAGCCGGTTCACCGCCGTATGTTCCTCCGAAAGACAAACGATATTGGCGATTCTTTCCGGATCCACCATGCCGGTAAGTCCGTCTGTACATAGAAGCAAAGTGGATTGCTTCGGCAATTCCAATTCCGTAAAATCACAGGCTACCGTGACGTCCGCCCCTAACGCTCGGGTAATCAAATGGCGCCTGGGATGTGTCCGCGCTTCTTGCGGGGTTATTTTCCCGCGTTCAAGCATTTGCTGCACCACCGAATGATCTCGTGTCAGTTGCCGTATTTTTTTATCCCCTGTAACCAAATAAGCTCTGCTATCCCCCACATGAGCAAGCAAAACGGATGAATCCATAGCAACCGCCATCACCAGTGTGGTGCCCATACCGCGAAGTTCGGTATCATGCGTACCCCGGTCATATATTTCTATATTGGCAGCGGCAATAGCACTTTCAAGCACATTTTGCATAGACCGCATAGTCATATCACTGCGATACGATTCCGCAATTCGAGAAGCAATCGTGCGTATGGCAATAGCGGAAGCCACGTTTCCCCCGTTTTCTCCTCCCATACCGTCACACACGATGACAAACAGGACATGATCCGACAACTTGCCGCACACAAAAGCATCCTGATTCGAAGCTCTTACACGACCGATATCTGTTCCGCCGAAAGCAACCATGCCCTGCCCTCCTTCAGGCAACACGGGGTAACAAAACCATATGCCGGAATTTTCCGTACTTACGTTAACTCTATGTTAATTCTAATTGGAAATGGGATAAAACGGATTAATATTGCATATCCTCAAAAGAAATACCTCTTTGAAAGCGTTCCTCAGGAGTATCGTCCGAATGAAAACATTCTAATGTAGTACGAAATCTTATCGGTTTAGCCCACCGAACCGCATTTTTCAAAATAGTTTGAACATGGATATTGTGATAGACCGGATAGGTTTCATGACCGAACTGAATGTAGACAATCTTCCCCGCTCCGCGATGAAAGGTACACACACTTCGAAAAATTTCTCCTCCTCTGAACCAACCGCCAAATATAACATCATCCGGATAGGGAATATCAAAGGCCTCCCCATACATCTCTTCCTGTTCCAACTCAAACATTGCCGGAACTCCTTGAGAAATCGGATGAGAGGGATCAATACACCACACACGCTCAAAATCCGGCTCTCTCCAGCGAAGCGAGCAAGTAGTACCCATCAAGAGGCGAAATGGCTTTGAGTAATGACCGGAATGCAACACAATCAATCCCATACCGGCAAGCACACGGTTGACAACCTTCTGCGCAATCTCATCCGGCACCGCATTATGGGCCACATGTCCCCACCAAATCATCACATCTGTGCGGTTTAGCACTTCATCCGTAAGGCCACAGTTAGGGCTATCCAGTGTGGCTACGGTCACGGAAATGTACTCGCTATGCAAAATGTCGGCGATGGCGCCATGAATGCCTTTGGGATATATCTTTTTGACATTTTCTTCTTTATCGTGAATATTTTCATTCCAAACCGTGACACGCAACATTATTTTGACTCCTTACCACTATCGAATCATATGCCCTTAAGCCCAAAAAAGCTTTTGCTGAGGTTTATCCGAAATAATAATATCTTTCAAAAAAGTGATGGCCTTTTCAAGCCCCTCCCGAACCGAGAGCAGTGCATCTTCATGTTCAATGCTTATCGTTCGATCATAGCCGGCCATCTGCAATGCAGAAATGATATCTTTCCAATACTGAGTATCGTGTCCGTAACCGATAGTGCGAAAAATCCATGATCTCATGGATGCTTTGTCAAAAGATTTGGTATCCAGTACCCCATTAACCGCACAATTTTGCGCATCGAAACCGGTATCCTTGGCATGTACATGATAAATGGCTCCGCGAAGTGCTTTTATCGCGGCCACCGGATCAATTCCCTGCCAAATCAAATGACTGGGATCAAAATTTGCGCCGATGGAACTGCCAACCGCTTCCCGCAGCTTCAATAAAGTTTCCGGATTATAAACACAGAAGCCGGGGTGCATCTCTAAGGCAATGCGATGCACACCGTACGATGCGGCAATAGCAGTGGCTTCCTGCCAATAAGGAATCAGTACCCTTTCCCACTGCCATTCCAAAATTTCCGAATAATCCTGCGGCCACGCGCAAGTAACCCAATTAGGATGTTTCGATGAAGCACAGTCACCCGGGCAACCGGAAAAAGTGACAACGGTATCTACGCCTAAAGCCTGAGCAATTTGACAGGTTTCCACAAAAATCATGTGATCCTTGGCAGCGCGCTCGCGATTGGGATGTAGCGGATTGCCGTGGCAGGAAAGCGCGCAAATCTCTAATTCACATTGAGCAAGCAGTTCTTTCAACTCTTTAACTGCATCGCTTGAATGTAACAATTTTTGCGGGTTAAGGTGATTCGCATTAGTATAACCACCTGCGCCGAGTTCAACACTTTGCACACCTAAAGAATGTAAATAACGAAAAACAGATTCTGCCGATTCACCTTGAAGCGGAACAGTAAGAACACCGATTTTCAACGCCGGCACACCCCTTTTACTTGAAAACCATTTTATGGAATTGCACAATATATCCGAAATATTCACCGCATTTTCTATTATATTTTCTATTAGATGAGAGCTTTCGCATAAATACACTTTTTAAGGCAATACCGCATAAAGACCCAGCGTCAGATGCTCCGTCAGATTTTTCGTTAGTTGAAACAAAAAGCGCAGGAAATACTTTGTGTATTTTCGAGCATTTTTGCAAAATATAACGGAAAATATGCAAGCAGATGACGTGCAAAGCCGTTAAGCGGTCATTGTGCGGTGTTTCCTTAATATTAACAGATAAATAATAAGAAGTCAAGTAAGCGATGAAAAATAATTAGATTTTACACTATTAACTTCTAAAGTATTAGTAAAATAAAATGTAGGACAATACTTTTGCATCTTTCCGTTCGGAATGACCAAATATACAAATTTTATGTCCGAAAATATATAGGCATTTCAGGAAAAAAGATGATAATGGTGGTTAAAGTGCTCGTTGAGAAAGGATGATATACTGTGATCGTTCATGTATATGAAAACGATGAAGCCATCGGAGAAGCCGCAGCGGCTTTATTTGCGTCACAGATAATTGCCAAGCCAAACAGTGTTTTGGGGTTGGCGACCGGTTCATCACCTGTTTTGACCTACCGACGGATGGTGGAATATTATCGAAACGGTGCGGTGGATTTTTTCGGTGTAACCACATTCAATCTTGACGAGTATGTGGGATTGGATCACCAAAATGAACAAAGCTACTATTATTTTATGCATCAAAACTTATTTTCTGGTTTGAATATCCCGGAAAATCGGATTCATGTGCTGTCCGGAACCGCAGTTGATCCACAAGAGGAATGTCGCGCATACGATCGGGCCATTGAAGTTCACGGCGGGATCGATTTGCAGATTCTCGGTATCGGAAGAAACGGGCACATTGCGTTTAATGAGCCGTCTGATGCATTTCCCGTTGCCACACATCTGGTCAATCTGACCGAGAGCACGATTGAGGCTAACCGGCGCTTTTTTACCGGTGCGGACGATGTGCCCCGGCAAGCCTTAACCATGGGTATCGGCTCTATCATGAAGGCAAAATCCATTGTCATTATCGCCACGGGATTCAACAAGGCTGAAGCCGTCAAGGCCATGATTACCGGCCCGGTTACTCCCCATTGTCCCGCTTCCATTTTACAAATGCATCCGCATGTAACGGTAATGCTGGATCGTGAATCTGCCCGGTTGCTGAACAAAAATGCCGATGATAGCTGCACACAATAATGTCAGTAGCACCACATAAAGGCAGTTTATTGCTTAAAAAAATGCTCGCGAATACATAAAAGTATTCGCGAGCATTTTTGTAGCATCTAACGAAAAATCTGACAGCACATCTGACGCACAATCATTGTGCGGTATTGCCTGAAAAATCGATCAAAATCTCTGCCATAAAAACCTACATAGAATTAAAGCAAGCCGGCGCAACCGTGCCCCCTACACCATGGAAAGCCGAAGTACAGGTGCGAAAACAACGCAAAAAGCCTGTATCCCCGAAAAACAGGCCGCTGGCTTTCCACAGCCCCAAAAAAATTTAATACAATATGCAGATTATACTTGACAAAGAATACCAGATGTGGTATTGTAAAGTTGCAGACAAAAAAAGACGCCACCAATTGAAGGCATATGGGGAGGGAAAAACCGTGAAACAGAACCGGTCAGACCGTGTAAAGCGAAAGCGTGGGCGCATCGCAGACTAAAAAAATATCCGGAAAATCGCGATTTTGCCTTGACAAACCGATCCGGACGCGATAGACTGAAATCGCGGGGAAAAGCTGCTGCGCAGCCGGTTTGCGGCATCGCGAAAGCCGGATAATCCGGTCATTACCGCCACAGATTATGGGTTCTCATCGGTAGGATCGAAGACGAAAGAAACACAATGCATACGGTAAATGAAAAGGAGATTGAAGAAAATGAAAAAAACTCGGTTTTCATATATAAACGGCGCCAGCAAGAAACTCATCGCCCTTATCTCGGCATTGGCGATTATCATCGGATGCGCAGCGGCAATGACGGCGCCCGTAACGGCGGAGGACGACGGTGTTGACTGGTTCCTAAACAGAAGCAAGAAAACAACGTATGAGGAATATGTGGAACACGGCGCGGTAGATAAATACGGCGATTTCGACGACAGCGGCCACGGAGATATGGTGGACGTCCTCAGTGCGTATCTGGTCGCGTCCGGAATAATAGAACCTACCAATTGCCTATACGATGACCCGGATACGATTGCGTGGAATATGCGTTCACACGGACGGTTTGAGCCGCCGTGCGATGAATGGCGGCGTTTGCACGGGCAGCCGGTGCAAAATCACGACTGGGTCGATTGCCTGTATGAGCCGATGGCGCTTTACTACCGCATTTGCGCGGGCACGGATAATCCCTTAAGCGGGCCGGAAGATCCCCGCGCCACCACAACCACCGAAGAAACGACAACCACAACGGAACCGACAACAACGGAAGAAGCTATAGATTGGAACAGTGTACCGATTGATCCTGATTATTTTCCAACATGGCCAAAAGTACCGAAGCCTTCGTGGAAACATGCTGATGAGAAAGAAATTGCCCAACTAATAGTAAAGAAAATCAATGATATTCGCATGGCGGCAGGGCTTGATCCCCTCATTCAACTAACAAAATATTCAAAGGTTTCTGAATATCGTTGCAGACAGTTATACTACGATTTTTCTCACAACTTTAATGACTATATGGAGGCATTATGCGCATATTCATATGGCGATGCATATTTTACAGTGCTTAATACTTACAAAGCATATCTTCCATCGGGTGACGGAAATTATCTTTCTGGAGAATGCTGTGGTGGAGGGCAAGGTGATCTGGATAACGCTGAACAGATAGCTGAAAGTTGTGTTGCTGGATACAATTATCCAAATAGTAAGCACTGGGAAATGTTAATGGATAAGACAGCAAAATTTGTTGGAGTTGGTTGTATGATAACGACTACTGGCAACTGCATTAACTGTATTAACTTTCTTTCTACCGATAAATATGAATAAACCGTACCAATGTTCGGATCATTATCTATGCTAAAATTCCAACGCTTGCCAAACACCGATTCTTATCTATTGCTTCTATCTCTTTTTTAAACCATATACTTTTAAACCCCATAATTTTGTTTTAAGCACTCGAAATTCGGGTGCTTTTTTTATACACCAAATCACCAACCAGAAAGGACGATTCACACATGAAAGTTAAAAAAGCGCTTTACAAAACCGTGTCGGTTTTCGCGGCGGCAATATTGCTGCTGTGCATGGTTCCAATCACCATGTTGCCGACACTGTCCGACAGCGGCTCGACGGTATCCGCCGAGCCTCCCCATCCGGCAACGGTCACATTGCTGGATTCCGAATACGGTTCCGCCTCTATTGAAGGCACGGACGAAGGCAGTATCACCATCGGTTCCGGTGAAACCGTAACCGTCAACGTCACACCCAACGAAGGCTATTTTTGTGACAGCCTCGCTTTATGGGTGAAAGACGGAACGGCGGACGGCGAAAGCATTTCCGTTTCCGGAAACACCGCCACCTTTACCGTGGAGAGTGACTGTTCCGTTATTCCGGTTTTTAACCAAAACGGCAGTCCCGGCGCTGCGGCGTTTATGCCCGCAACGGTTTCCGGCACAGCAAGTTATGAAAATGTGGAAGCGTATATTCTGAAGTACGCCGATGCCGAATATGCCGGTTCCTCGGATCAACTCACCCGTCAGGATATACTCACCGTTTCCACAACCGTTGTCAACGGAAGCATCGTTCCGAACGCCACACTGGATACCCTGTGGTCGGATAAAGACGGAGACGGAGAAGCCGAAAATTTCATGGCAATCCTCTCCCACACCACATATATCACCCCGATGTTTGAACTGGATCCCGAAGCGGAATACTACGCCGTATGGGTTGGCGCGAATATTGAGGGTGGTAAGCTCACCGACTGGGACGCCGCGCGAAACAACACCTACGCTCAGATGAAAGACGGATTCATCATGGACGATGAGACGGGGATTCTCTATGTTCCCAAGGAATACACCCATCTGAACTCACAGGGAAAACTGGACATCAACTCCTGCCGCGTACAGTTGGTGTACACCGTGCCAAACGCGGTTCCTAACGCGTCTTTCGATTTCATCAGTGATGCCGCGCATATAAAAGGCAGTACGGCCAATGACGGCAAAGCGAGCATTCCCGTTGCCGCGTCGGAAACCGAGATTACCCTCGCCGTAGACGAAAAAGCGCTGAAATCCGTGAAAAGCAACACCATAGACAGCGTTACCGTAAACGGCGTGGAGTATCTGCCGGAAGATAACGTATGGACTTACGACAGTGAAACCGGAGCGCTGCGGCTCACGATTGCCCCCGCCGGAATCCACTGCCTGACGGTGAAAATGTCGAATACCGTCTTAAAGGCGGGAGAACGCCTGATTGACCGGATTCTCTCTTTGTTCGGCGCCAAAGTCAGCGCGATGGAAACCATTAACCCCAAAACCAAAGATGCCTGGACATTCAGCAAGGCGCCGGTTGCCGGGAAATCCGTAGTAGTTCGCGCCAATACGGAGAACGGCGGCGCCCCCTCGGATGTTAAGAACTTAATCAACAGTCACCGCAACGATCCGGCTTGGAACACGGCGGTTGCGTACACAGCAACATACAGCGAAATGGACATGGTCAAACAGGCTCTCGGGTGGGAATCGGTAAATCCCAGCCAGATCACCATCAACGGATGGGGCGGCGGCCTTACCCGCGCCGCAGTTTTGTATCCGCAGAAAGTCAAGCTGGAAGGCACGGACATCACCATGGAGATTCCGATTCAAACCTTGTTAGGTTTGGTGTGCTGTCACATTGGCGTTTCGAGCGATTACTCTGTAGTGGAACAACTGAATTACAACAAACAATATGCCGTAAAATCATCAAACGGCACTGCGCATATTTACATTCAATCGGTCAACGGTTCGGAAGCCATCATCGGCGTGTGCTTGCCCACCATAGCTGCCCAGCCCAATAACGGATTCTTTAAAATTAGATATAGGGTTGACGAACAATTTGGAAAAATTACACTTAAGGCAACACCGCATAATAAGCAAATTCTCGTCCTGAATCGATGAATGCGT
>CAZMAM010000037.1:0-15475 GCA_964564305.1 uncultured Eubacteriales bacterium | reverse complement strand
TGTGTTAGGCATGCCGCCAGCGTTCGTCCTGAGCCAGGATCAAACTCTCTCGTGTGGTATCTTCACAACAGATCATACCCAAAGGACAGATCCATTGCAAAAATCAAACCGTTCGAGTGTTCTCACTCTGTTTCTCAGACTGTATGTCGGTTTTTCCAACATTGTCCGTTTGGCAGCCTCTCACTGCCCCGGCGGGATTTCAGGCCCCGCTGCACTGCCTGCAGATGAAATCTACAGAATATTAACGGGTTGGTTTGTTTCGTACTTGTTGCATTGTTTAATTTTCAAGGACCACTCAGGCTGCCTTCCGCAAGACAGCTTTGTTATCATACCACTTTGCCCGTATCGTTGTCAACCATTTTTTTTTGAAAATTGCCGTTTTTCTGAAATGGCTAACCGAGCCGGAATATATGAACGATTTTTGTGAATTTCGCCAGATAAAACGAGTGCCTTCGGCAAACCATTCGACAAATCAATTCGACAAATCAGATGCATGTCCTATAGCATGTTTTATAAACTGATAAAAATGAAGCCTGTCAATGCCGCCAAAGCCATATACGCCTCGACGCAAGAAGCCGCCTACGAAATGAGGCGGCTTTCGACCAAATCTCCCTTACGCCTTGCAGCCTTGCGGGATGCCTTAAATTTTGCGCACCCGAATAACCTCGGCAATAGCTGAGATTTCGCCCAAAACGGATTGAGGCACATCGCCGTCAACATCCATAACGGTATACGCCACATTCTTTTTTGATGCGCTGTTCATGCCGGCAATATTGAGCCCCAACCGGGAAACCGAAGCGGAAATCGTGGCAAGTACATTAGGTACGTTTTTGTGCATTACACATACACGGGTTGCCGCTTGGCGGGGTACATCAAGAGAAGGATAATTAACCGAATGCACAATATTGCCGTTTTCCAGATATTCCTTCAGTTCATCTGCGGCCATCACCGCGCAATTGTCCTCACTTTCGGGTGTAGATGCGCCCAAATGCGGAATGGCTATCACATTTTCCACACCCAGCATCTCGTCGGTGGGAAAATCAACGACATACGCTGAAACCTTACCGTTGGCCAGCGCAGCAAGCATATCTTCGCTGTTAACCAAATCGGCACGGGAGAAATTCAAAATACGCACGCCGTCTTTCATTTCTGCCAGAGCAGCAGCGTTTATGCATCCCTTTGTTTCGGATGTTAGCGGAATGTGCACCGTGACATAATCGCTGACCGCATACACCTCTTGCACACTTTTCGCATGCCGGACGGCACGGGAAAGTTCCCAAGCCGCTTCCACCGAAAGATACGGATCAAACCCATATACCGTCATACCTAGCGAATGAGCAGCGTTTGCGACCAGCCTGCCGATTGCGCCAAGCCCGATAACGCCCAGCGTTTTTCCTTTAATCTCAGGCCCGGAAAACGCCGATTTTCCCTGTTCCACAAACTTACCGACTGCGTCCCCTTTACCCTGAAGCGTTTTTGCCCATTCCACGGCGGGAACAATTTTTCGGGATGAAAGAAGTAATCCGGCAATCACCAGCTCTTTTACGGCATTTGCATTTGCACCCGGCGTATTAAACACCACAATGCCTTTTTCCGCGCATAAATCCACAGGTATATTGTTGGTTCCGGCGCCCGCCCGCGCAATGGCCAAAAGTGATTCCGGAAGCACCATTTCATGCATAGATGCAGAACGAACCATAATGCCGACCGGCTGCGCAACATCATTGCCAACCGTGTACCCCTCGCCAAACTGTTCCACCCCGCATGCGGCAATCTTATTGAGTGTGAGAATGTTCATAACTGTTTCCTTTCCTGAGGAATTGCAAAAACCTTGATTAAACTTGCCATACGTGATTACGAAAATTCTTTATGAAAAGCAATAAATATACAAAAGATTAGGCGTTTTTCGCTTCAAAATCCTGCATAAAATCGACCAGCGCCCGCACGCCGTCATAAGGCATGGCGTTATACAGCGAAGCACGCATACCGCCCACCGTGCGATGGCCTTTGAGATTCACGAGCCCTGCGGCTGTCGCTTCTTTAACAAATTTGGCATCTAAATCCTCGATTCCGGTTACAAACGGAACATTCATCAACGAACGATCTTCCGGAACCACAGTGCCCTTAAACAGCCGGGATTGATCCAGATAATCATAAAGCAACCCTGCCTTTTTCTCGTTGAGCGCCAGCATATTTTCCAGACCGCCGATTTCGTTTTTCACCCACTCCAGAACCAATTTGGCAATATAAATGGCATAACACGGCGGCGTATTGTACATGGAACCGTTATCGGCATGAATGCGATAATTGAACATAGTGGGTGTGATATCCATGGCATGACCGATCAAATCCTCGCGGACAATCACTACGGTAAGCCCGGCAGGACCCATATTTTTCTGCGCACCGGCATACAGCAGACCGAACCGGCTGACATCGATGGGCCGAGAGAGAATGCAGGAACTGATATCCGCCACCAACGGAACATCTCCGGTTTGCGGCAGGGTGTGATAGCATGTCCCGTAAATTGTGTTGTTCAAACAAATATGAAAATAATCCGCATCTTTGGTAAAGGTTTCGGGATCGAGTTTCGGAATGTAGGAAAAGGTTTTATCTTTCGAACTGGCAACAATCTTAATTTCCCCGTACCGGGATGCCTCCTGAAATGCCTTCGTCGACCACTGCCCCGTCAGCACATAATCCGCTTTTCCGCTTTTGGTCATCAGGTTCATCGGCACCATGGCAAACTGCGAAGACGCTCCACCCTGTAAAAAAAGGACTTGATAAGAATCGGGGATTTGCATAATCTCGCGAAGCAGCGATTCACACCCGCGGATAATTCCCTCATACTCTTTGGAACGGTGGGACATCTCCATTACAGACTGCCCGCTGCCCTCGTAATCCAGCATCTCCTCCGCCGCTCTCTTGAGTACACTTTCCGGCAACACGGAAGGTCCCGCAGAAAAATTATAGACTCTTGCCATCCAACATTCCTCCAAATGAAAAAGAAAATAAAAGCAAACGACACCCGATTGCTTGCTTATGTTACACCGGCACAAAAATTTTGTCAAGGCAACAAAACGGCACAACGAAGATACGCGATTTGTACCGATAGACCCGAGAGACCGCCGGTTTTCCCCGGTTTATTCTAAATTGCGTGGACATTTGCGGTAATGCATGCCTCATTTTAAAACACGCTTATCTTCTTCGAGCACCTCTGATCAAGGTCACCAGTGCCATCACCAACATCGCCGCTACGGCAACGCCCAAAACCACGATCAGCCAAGACGGAATACTTTGATCCACATCCATCACCACCGTCTGCCGCTGAGCGGTAAAACTCCAAGGAGTAACGCTGCTCAAATCATCGGTATACGGATCACCGACAGAAGCATACACCCGACGCATTTTCACGGTATACACATGTTCTTCCCCGGGCGCCATCTCCGGATAACGCAGGGTAAAACCGCCATCCTCATCGTTGATATGGGCGTAAGTGTTTTGATACAGCACTTCATCCCCTTCGGATATGGTCACCCAAATCGAATCCAGATAAGCCAGTTTCGCCTCGTCCCCATAAGGAAGCGGAATAGGGGAAAGCTTCATAGTGGCGGAGACCGCGCTCTCGTTTTTGACCGTCATCGTCCCGGCCTGTAAATCTTCTCCCGGGCGGAGAACGGGATTTTCCCAACATGCGGGCGTATTTGGAGTTTGCTCGATAGTTCCCTGCGTATCACTCATGTGAAGAGAATAAGTTTTTTCATGAATATTCATACTGTCGGATTCTTCCGCTTCCTCCGCAGATGAACCGGACGATGCGGATGGTTCGGGAGCAGCCGTTTCGTCCGCCAGCACCGAACATCCGAACCCAAATATCATCAAAAGAGCAAGAAAGAAAGATATGATGCGTTTCACTGTCTCATCCCCTGCCCTTCTTTTGATTTCGGCTGTCGCGGCGTTTTGTAGAGTTTTTCTTCGCTGGATGCTGCTCCGACTCATCCGCCATCGGATAACGGCGCCTTCGGTTAATCTCGTAAAGATTCACCGCAATCGTAATCACAACCAAAAGAATCAGTACGACCACACATAGCGTAAATCCCCACATGGGCAGTCCAAAAGGCGTCTCGGGCTGATCGGCGGGAGCGGTGGTAACTTCGGGTGCAATAGTAGTGGACGGAGTTTCGGGAATATAGGGGGTCGGGGTTGTGGTTACGCTCATATCGGCAGGATTTCCGTTCTGCATCAGGGAGACCACTTGCTCTGCCGAAAGCGCAATGTCAAACAGCATGGTATCATCCAAAGACGCATTGAGAAACGGATCCTGCCAAACGCCGCCGCCGACCAGAAGTTGGGTAGCATTCATCTGCATCGGCGTTGTCATCAGAACCTCATCAAAAATCAGCGTACCGTCGATATACACCTTCGCGGTCTGGCCATCGGCGACCACCGCCACATGATGCCATTCGTTCTGCGGGAGCCCAAAATGACTCTGCCCGGGGAGAGCTCCCGTAAAGGCCTCTAATGAAAAAGGTTCTCCGCCCGCCTCGTCATTTTCGCGATAATAAGCCATATACAAGCCGTCCAACTGCCCGCCATCCTTCACCTTGTCAGGATCCTGCGCATGAGGTGAAAGGGTAAAATACCGCGATTCCCCGGCGGACATGGTGAACAGCCGCTGCCAATAGGCTCCGGCGGGATTTTCCGCATCCACCGACCCGCGGAAATTTATCCATGTTGCAAAAGTCATCTGACCGACGGCGAGCGGTTCGGGACCGACGCTCAGATAATCGGAAGTTCCGTCAAGAGAAACAGCCTTGCCATGCACGCCATCGTCCACCCATGTCAGCTGGTCCACGGAAACGTCTGCACCCCCGTGATGATAGCCGACATACTCGTTTCCCTGATCCGGTTCCCCAACGATGATCAAACAGTGATTGTCGTCATACCCCTCCGCGTAAACCGCAGGCGTTGTGATCGTGAGCAACGCAGCCAACAGCGAGAAACTCAAAAGAAGCGCCGCTATACGTCTGAACGGTTTTATCTTGTTTGCCACGCTATTTCCCCGCTTTCCCGTTGGAACATCCACGCAAAAGGCACTTGCGTGCATTCCGCCTGCCGTTGGCCGACATCATTCTTTTCTTCATTTCGGAAATCTTAATTCCGTAAATTAAATATAGTATATCAAAAACAGTCAAAAAAGTCAAGGCGAAGGACTCTTTAAAGCGGGAAGCTGGCCCTGTTCGTACAAAGCCAAAGCTGCCGAAAGCACCCCCACTTTAGCCGAATGAAAATTGAGGCCGCCTTGCATATACACGGCATAGGGCGGACGAACAGGTGCATCAGCGGAAAGCTCTATGGATGCCCCCGCAGTAAATGTGCCCGCCGACATAATCACCGGATCGCCGTATCCCGGCATATCCCACGCCTCGGGTGCGACAAACGAATCCACCGGCGCACCTTGTTGAATGCCCCGGCAAAACACAGCCAAAGCCTCGGGAGATCCGAGTTGTATGGCCTGAATGATATCCGCACGCGGCTCGTTATATTTCGGTGTTACGGCAAAACCCAGTTTCTCGAACAGCGCCGATGCGTACACTGCGGTTTTCAGCGCTTCCCCTGTAACGTGGGGAGCCTGAAACAGCCCCATAAAAAGAGAACGGTTATGCCCTAAGGACGCACCGACCTCTCTGCCAAGACCCGGTGTGGTCATACGGTGGGCACAGCGTTCCACCAAATCGGTTTTTCCGCAAATATAACCTCCGTTTTCCGCAATGCCCCCTCCGGCGTTCTTGATGAGCGATCCGGCCATTAAATCCACACCAACCGATGTCGGCTCACACGTCTGCACAAACTCACCGTAACAATTATCCGTGAAAATCACCGCATCCGGGCGGATTTCACGCACCGTCCGCACCACCTGTTTTATTTGCTCCACCGAAAGCGACGGACGCAGACTGTAGCCGCACGAGCGCTGGATGTGTACCGCCTTGATGCACGGATCTTCTTGAAGCGCGCGGCGAATGGCCGCCGTGTCCGGCACACCGCTGCCGCAAAGCGGGATTTCGCGGTATCCGATCCCATACTCCGCAAGCGACCCGTCGGCGGGCGTATCGATGCCTATCACCCCGCGCAGAGTATCGTAGGGCGCACCCGTCGCGGCGAGCAATACATCTCCCGGACGCAAAACGCCGAAAAGCGCTACGGTAATGGCGTGTGTGCCCGAAACCAGAAAATGCCGCACCAGCGCATCCTCAGCACCCATAACCTGAGCAAAGACCCGATCGAGCGTATCCCTTCCCCGATCCCCGTACCCGTACCCGGTAGATGCGGCAAAATGGCTCTCACTCACCCGGTTTTGAATAAAGGCAGCAAGCACCTTTTGCTGGTTGTACTCGGTAATTTCGTCAATGCGCGCAAAAGCAGGCGCCGCCGCACGCATGGCCTCATCGGAGGCCTCGGATAACGCTTTCGGAAAAGCGAAAAAAGGCATATTCATATTCATTCTCACCTGTCGGTATTGCGGTTACTGTTGATTTTGTTCATAAACCAATGCGAACTTTTGCAGTACTGTTTTATCAATCTCTCGCGCGATTTCCCTCTTGAGTAATATCTGCCTCATGGGGATTTGCTTTCGTTTACCGCCTGACCTCGCCCCAATCTCCGCATGGCATAAAACCGATCCGGGTGTACAGCCGGCAAGCGCCGTCGTTTTTGGGAGAGATGGTTACCCGCTTGTTTTGCTGCAAAAGCAACCGCGTTAAAAAAGCCACGCAGGCACCGGCATATCCCTTCCCCCGCTGCGAAGGTAAAGTAGCCACCGCCCCAATCATCGCTGCCTGCGGACATTCGCAGACTGTCATCGCGCACGAACAAAGCGATTCGTTTTGCCATACCCCGACCGCACGACACAAATCCCGGCGACAGCGGTGATGCACATCCGCGTACCATTCATCAAACGGTCCGATATCCTCCCCGAATACATCCCGAAGAAGGGGATATATTTCGCGCAAAGGCGCGTCCTCGGGGACAATAACGGGCTGCGAAACCTGCTCGGCCTGCATCCAAATGTGTGCGCGTACCGGGACACGCCACTCGTTTGCCAACAACACAGCCGTCTGTTTATCGGTGCGCACAGCACACACATCCGGGCTCATGGTCAAAAACAGACGCATCTCCCGCGTATCCTCACCCGCAGCAAATGTGGCAACACCGTTAACAATCGAGAGACGTCCGCCTTCATCGTCTTCATAAAACCGAAACATCGTGCGCACGTCACCATAGGCGGCAAACTGTCCGCATAAACGCAAACCAGCCTCACTGTCCGGCTGCCAGCGGGAAATTT
This sequence comes from uncultured Eubacteriales bacterium, assembly GCA_964564305.1. Taxonomy (GTDB): domain Bacteria; phylum Bacillota; class Clostridia; order Oscillospirales; family Acutalibacteraceae; genus RGIG1959. The sequence continues at coordinate 8,136 of CAZMAM010000037.1, read as the reverse complement.
CTGTTTTTGTCACCTGCCGGATCACGGCATTTTCCCCATCGCCAGCGGCTCAATCAGCACCGAAAGCAGCCGAAGCGTCTGCTCCATATCATCCATGGAAAGAACACAGGACGAAGAATGCAGATACCGACAGGGCAGCGAAAGAGCAGCCACCCGTGCCCCCATTCCCGTTGTTTGCAGAGATGACGCATCGTTTCCGCCGGACACGGCGGTCTTCGGCTGCGCTTTGATTTCATATTGTGCGGCGGTCTTCAAAATAAACGCATACAGCGACCGATCGTAAAGCGTTCGCCGATCCATGAACGAAACAACCGCCCCGCCTCCGACCGTACAGACATTGCGCTCCTGCGGCACTCCAACGGTATCCGCCGCTGTAGTGGCTTCGACCGCCACAGCAATATCCGGCGCCACGGAAAACGCCGCCGTTTTGGCGCCGCGAAGGCCCACTTCCTCTTGAACCGTGAAAGCTAACGTTAGATCCACAGGCGGCTGAGTATCGGCAAGCGTGAGCAACAGTGCACATCCGGCGCGATCGTCGATTGCTTTTCCTCTGACCAAATGACCCATAGCAGAAAATTCACTGTCGAATGTTCCGGTTTGGCCAGGCGGAACCGCCTGTTCGGCCTCTTCTTTGGATGACGCACCGATATCCACCATCCAATTTTCATCCGGAACGCTTTCTCCTTCTTCTTCTTTGCACAGGTGCACGGCTTTTCCGCCAATGACGCCTACACGCTCACCGAACCGAACACGATGACCGAACAACGCAGCCTTGTCTATGCCTCCGACGGAAACCGCCCGAATAAACCCATCTTCGGTAGCTGTGCAGGCGATGATTCCCACCTCATCCATATGCGCGGAATACAAAAGAGTCTTGTTTGATTGCTTCAAGCCTTTTAAACGCACCACTAAATTACCGAGCGCGTCTACGGTAATGCGCTCACAATACGGCAAGCGTTCCAAATGCGCGCGAATTACTTCTCTCACCGCATCTTCATGACCGCTGACACCGTCTACGGTACATAACGTTTTGAGCAGTTCAGTCATGCTACTCCCTCCTTTGCCGCCGCCGCCATCCATTGTGCGGTTGATTCGATATCCCGTAAATCTACCGTTTCATTGGGCGTGTGCATATATCGAAGCGGAATCGAAATCAGCGCCGTTTTGACCCCTGTGCGGGTCAATGCGATGAGATCCGCATCGGTGCCCGTATCCGAACCCATAACTTCTTGTTGAAACGGGATTTGCTGATTTTGCGCCAGCGATAACAGCCGCTGCGTCAGCGCCGCATCCAGATTGGGGGAAAAGCCCAGCATGGCTCCCTTCCCCGCTATGCCGCAAAATTGCGGAGGAGCATCCGGAGTCAGCGCAAAACTGACGTCGGTGACAATTGCCGCATCTGGCATCAGATCAAATGCCGCTGTTTTCGCGCCGGCTCCGCCGATTTCTTCCTGCACGGCAAAAAGCGCCGCAATATCACAGGGTACCTGCGCCCCCTTCAGCAATTCCAGTGCCCGCAGAACCGCTTCACACCCTGCGCAGTTATCAAGAGCCTTGGCGCAAACGGCATGCTCGCCAATCTTGGAAAAATGCGGACGAAAACCCACCCGCGTTCCCGGAAAAACCAATGTCTGAAGCTCTTGTTGCGAAAGTCCCGTATCAATGCCGAAATCTTCCATCGGGGGTAACTTGCCGTTCTCCTTGGCAAGAAATTTCGCGAGATGCGGCGGAGTAGCGCAAAATACTCCGGGAATTTCCCGCTCGCCGTACACAATCACTTCCTGCGACGCCAACACTCGCCGATCAATGCCCCCGCATGCCGCAACGCGTATAAAACCGCCGTCATCGACCTGAGTCACCGTAAAACCGATTTCGTCCAAGTGCGCCTCCAGCATTAAAAGCGGCGCATTTTCCCGGCCGCACCGCAGAATACCCGCCACACTGCCCAAGGGAAATGTTTTCACCTCATCGCAAAGCGAGCGCAGTTCTTCCCGAACCGCCTCGGCAGCCGCACGCTCCCCGCCGACGCCGCACGCCGCGCACAGTTTTTCCAACCGCCCTGTCATGTTTTTCTTTCCCCTTTCGGTTCTTCGAGGCCGCTCCACTTAGCGGGCAATAGCTGCTTTATTTTCTGATTGGTATGCGGCATTGCACGAAGATTGCGCCCGCCTCAAAATCGGCGCTAAATATTGCCCGGTATATGAATCTTTTTGCTCGGCGATTTCTTCCGGAGTGCCGCACGCCACAACCGTTCCGCCGCGATCTCCGCCTTCCGGGCCAAGATCTATAATATAATCCGCCGTTTTCACCACGTCCAGATTGTGTTCGATAACAATCACCGTATTGCCCGCATCCACTAAGCGCTGCAAAACATCGATGAGCTGGCGCACATCATCGGTGTGCAAACCGGTGGTCGGCTCGTCCAAAATATAAGCCGTGCGTCCCGTCGACCGCCGGGCCAGTTCGGTCGCCAGCTTGACCCGCTGCGCCTCACCCCCGGAAAGCGTGGTGGAACTCTGACCGATTTTAATATACCCCAGACCCACTTCATACAGCGTGCGCAGCCTTCGCTCAATCTTGGGAATATCCGCAAAAAAGGCCAATCCCTCTTCCACCGTCATTTCCAGCACATCATAAATATTTTTGCCTTTGTAATGTACTTCCAGCGTTTCCCGGTTGTACCGCTTTCCCGAACAAACCTCACAGGGCACATATACATCCGGCAAAAAATTCATTTCAATTTTGATTATGCCGTCTCCCTGGCAAGCCTCGCACCTGCCTCCGCGGACATTGAAAGAAAATCTGCCCGGAGTATACCCGTGCATCTTGGCATCCGTTGTAGAAGCAAACAGTGCGCGAATATCCTGAAAAACACCCGTATAGGTAGCGGGATTGGAACGAGGCGTACGACCGATGGGCGACTGGTCGATATCAATCACCTTATCTAAATGGGAAATACCCGTGATGCTTTGGCATTTTCCCGGGCGAATATGAGAACCGTTTAATCGGTTTGCCAACGCCTTGTAAAGAATCTCGTTCACCAAAGTGGATTTTCCGGAACCGGATACACCGGTCACACAGTTGAATGCGCCCAATTTAAAGCTGACATCGATATCTTTCAGATTGTTTTCGCGTGCGCCTTTTACTGTCAGCCATGCGCCGTTTCCCCTGCGCCGGGAAGCCGGAACCTCAATTCTCTTTTTTCCGGAAAGATACTGACCGGTGACGGATCGCGCACAGCGGCAAATGTCCTCCGTTGTTCCGGCGCACACTACCTCACCTCCGTGCACACCGGGACCGGGACCGATATCCACCAGATAATCCGCCGCGCGCATGGTATCTTCATCGTGTTCCACCACAATCAATGTATTCCCGAGATCCCGCAACCGGCGAAGAGTATTCAGCAGCTTTTCGTTATCTCTCTGATGCAGCCCTATGCTCGGTTCGTCCAAAATATACAGCACACCCACCAAAGAGGATCCGATTTGCGTGGCCAGCCGAATGCGCTGACTCTCACCGCCGGAAAGGGTAGCCGCGCTGCGCGACAGAGTCAGATAATCCAACCCGACATTTTGCAAAAAACCAAGTCGATTGCAAATTTCTTTGATAAGACGATCCCCGATTTGCCGCTCCCGAGGGGTCAGGCGAAGTTCTTCCGTGAAGCGCAGGGCTTCGGTCACCGATTTGGCGCAAAGCTCATCAATGCTGACGCCGCCCACCGTCACCGCGAGACTTTCCGGCTTCAAACGCCTGCCATGACAGGCAGGACATTCCGTTTCACTCATAAACTGCTCGATTTCGGCGCGCATATATTCGCTGCCGGTTTCCCGGTAACGCCGCTCCAAATTGGGAATAATTCCCTCAAACGCCGTTTGAAAAGATCCGTGGCCGTATTCTCCCCGGCGGGTAACCGTTATTTTTTCACCGTCGCTTCCGTAAAAAAGGGCCTGTCTGGCAGCGGGAGGCAAATCCTTCACGGGAGTATTCAGCGAAAATCCGTAATGCGCCGCTAAAGCCTGCATATACATCTTTGAGATGGTTCCACTGTCTGAAAAACCCCAGCCGGAGGCTTTAATCGCGCCGCCGTTAATACTGAGGGAAGGATCCGGAACCACCTTGTCCGGGTCAACAGAACGCAAAAAACCGAGTCCGCTGCAGCGCGGACACGCCCCAAAGGGATTGTTGAACGAAAACATCCGGGGGTTGAGTTCTTCCACACTAATACCGTGTTCCGGACAAGCGTAGCTTTGCGAAAAGGTCAGTTCTTCCCCACCGATGACATCCACCGTCAGCAGTCCGCCGGAAAGTCCGGTAGCGGTTTCAACCGAATCGGACAAACGGGAACTTATGCCGTCTTTGACCACCAGACGATCGACCACCACTTCAACGGTATGTTTTTTATTTTTTTCCGGCTTGATGGTCTCACTCAAATCGTACAGCTGACCGTCCACGCGCACGCGCACATAACCGCTCCGCCTGGCAGCGTCCAACTCCTTCTGATGTTCTCCTTTTCTCCCCTGCACAATCGGCGCCAACAACTGTATGCGCGTCCCTTGTGGAAGTTCCATGATTCGGTCTACAATCTGGTCTACCGTCTGCTGCCGGATCTCCCTTCCGCAAACCGGGCAATGCGGAATGCCGATGCGGGCATACAGCAACCGAAGATAATCATAAATCTCCGTGACCGTTCCCACGGTGGAGCGGGGGTTTTTGGAAGTTGTTTTCTGATCAATGGAAATTGCGGGAGACAATCCGTCAATTTCATCCACATCCGGCTTTTCCATTTGCCCCAAAAACATTCGGGCATAAGAAGAAAGGCTTTCCACATATCGCCGCTGTCCCTCGGCATAAATGGTATCGAACGCCAGAGAGGACTTTCCGGATCCGGAAAGTCCCGTAAACACCACCAATTTATCGCGGGGAATGGTAACATCGATATTTTTGAGGTTATGTTCCCTGGCTCCCCGAATAATCAGCTGACTACTGCTCATAAACCATCACTACTGCTCCCTGAGTTCTTTAATACGGTCGCGCAAATACGCGGCATGCTCAAATTCCAGCAGACGGGCGGCGTTTTTCATCTCCTTGGTCAGCGCCTCAACGGTGCGGCGGCGTTCCTCTCGGCTCATGTGTGCGGCGGGTTTCTCGCTTTTCTTGCCGCCGATATCGATGACATCGCGGACGTCTTTAATCACCGTTTTCGGCACAATGCCGTGATCCCGGTTATAGGCCATTTGCAATTCCCTTCGCCGGTTGGTTTCGCGTATCGCATTTTCCATGGCAGGAGTGACACTGTCCGCGTACATAATCACCTTGCCATGGGCATTGCGCGCCGCACGGCCGACAGTTTGCACCAGAGATGTTTCCGAACGTAAAAATCCTTCTTTATCCGCGTCCAGAATCGCTACTAAGGAAACCTCCGGAATATCCAGCCCTTCCCGCAGAAGATTGATGCCGACCAATGCATCAAAAACGCCGAGCCGAAGATCCCGAACAATTTCCATGCGTTCCATGGTATCGATATCGTGGTGCATATAGCGAATTTTTAATCCCGCATTCTCGTAAAACGCGGTGAGATCCTCCGCCATTTTTTTGGTCAGCGTGGTAATGAGTGTTCTTTCTCCCACAGCGGCCCTCTGACGGATTTCCTCCATCAAATCATCAATCTGTCCCTCAACCGGCTTGACGATGATTTCGGGATCCACCAAGCCGGTGGGACGAATCAGTTGTTCCACCGTTTGAGTACTGTGTTCGCGCTCCCAATCCCCAGGTGTGGCACTGACAAATATGACCTGACGAATTCGTTGGTAAAACTCATCAAAATTCAAAGGACGGTTGTCGTATGCGGAAGGCAGTCGAAATCCGTAATCGATCAGCGCCTTTTTTCTGGCGCGGTCTCCGCCGTACATCCCCCTCACCTGAGGCAGAGTGACGTGCGACTCGTCCACAAACAACAGATAATCTTCCGGGAAATAATCGAGCAGCGTATATGGGGGACTTCCGGGTGAACGCCCCGCCATCACCGCGGAATAATTTTCTATTCCCTTGCAAATGCCTACTTCCCTGAGCATTTCCATATCGTACCGAGTACGCTGTTCGATACGCTGCGCTTCAATCAGCTTGTTCTGCGCCTGAAAATGCGCAACACGCTCGTTCATCTCCCGCTCGATGGCAGCCAGCGCCGTCTCCATTTTTTCCGGCGCAATAATATAGTGGCTGGCGGGATAAATAGCGGCATGCTGCACCGATCGCCTGACTTCCCCGGTCAGCGGGACAATCTCGCTGATGCGGTCGATCTCATCCCCGAAAAATTCCACGCGAACCGCGCGCTCAGATGCACCCGCCTCATAAATTTCCACCACATCACCGCGCACCCGAAACCGATTACGAACAAAATTGACATCGTTGCGCTCGTATTGCAGCGAAACCAGTTTTTTGAGCAATTCATCCCGGGACATTTCCATACCCGGACGCAGGGATATTACCATGCTGCGGTAATCAATCGGGTTTCCGAGGCTGTATATACAGGAGACACTTGCCACGATAATCACGTCTCTGCGCTCGGACAACGCGAGAGTCGCAGAATGACGCAGTTTATCGATCTCATCGTTGATATCGGAATCTTTTTCAATATAGGTATCGGTAGACGCAATATAGGCCTCGGGCTGATAATAGTCGTAATAGCTGACAAAATACTCTACAGCGTTATTCGGAAAAAATTCTTTAAATTCACCGCAAAGCTGCGCGGCCAACGTCTTATTATGCGCCAGCACCAGCGTGGGCCGGTTGACCCGCGCAATGACATTCGCCATCGTAAAGGTTTTTCCCGACCCGGTGACCCCAAGAAGAGTCTGCTCCCGATCCCCGCGCATAACGCCCTCTGTCAGCATTTCCACCGCCTTGGGCTGATCTCCCGTCATCTCAAACGGCGACACCAGTTCGAACCGATCCGTTCCCATCCCGGCTTTCTCTTATGGCAACACCATACAAAGACCGCCTTATGGCTTTGCACGTCATCATCTGAACGACAATTTTTGGTGTTGCCCTAAATGAATTTTAACACGCTTTGAAGGGTTTTTCAATCCCGGTAACGAAAAAAGCCACTCGGGGTAAAATGCATCTTTGAAATTTTTTCCCTGACATGCGAACCGTTTTCATTTTCCGATTCCGAAGAGGCCGGAATTTCCGGCTGTTCGTTTGCCGTAGGGGCTGTCATCCGGTTTTCTGCGGAATGATCATCTGTGGCAGTTCCCTGCCCGCGCCCGGAGAACAGAAACAGGATGGCAAGGATCCGTGTCAGCATCACAATTGTTGTTTGTTGTTTTTTTCATTGTGATGTCTCTTTTCGTCTTTTCCTGTCCGCTTTTTCCAGCCACTTAACGAGGCAATATCCAAGCGCAGCAAACAGAACCATAACGGCAGTCATATCAAACAAATAAGAAACGAGCGGTTCATCGTAATTAAAAAAGGCAAAATCCGTTTTGAGAAATAAATAATCCGGGAACCGGCGCTTGAAAAAAGCGTAAATACCGTAAGCGGATACCAAAACCACAAGCACACGAATAAAGATCAACCGTTTTGTGTTTGCTGTTCCCCCGCGGCAAAATGTCCGCATTCGCTCCATAACGCCCGACCAATGCATTCCGATATGAAACGACATCAGCAAAAGCCCCCAAAACGCGCAGGGCAGATGCACCTTTCGCGCTATAGAGGCTCCCGCTGAAAAATCCACAAAAGAAAACACATGAGCGGACATCATAATCCCGCTGACACCCGTCAAAAGAATATCAAGCAGTAAAAGTAAATTTACGGTCGTATTCAAAATACGAACAAGGTCATAGCGGCCTTTGAGCAACGCAGAAAACCAACGATAATTCAAAACATGATGCAGAATGAACAGAACCAGCATCATGGCTCCTATCCACTCGTGCGCCGCTTCTCCGGTTAAATGGCGGGCCATTAGCAAGGGAAGAAGAAACGCCATTCCGATGTCAGCCATGGATTGTAAAATTCTTTTTTTACTCATGTTCTCTTATCCGACAACTGGTCCTTGATGCTTTCCTCACAGCCCAAGGCCATCGAGCCACTCCAAAACATCCGCCTTTGCTTCTTCCTGCTCGTTCTGCGCCACGCTTC
>CAZMAM010000036.1:0-15852 GCA_964564305.1 uncultured Eubacteriales bacterium | reverse complement strand
GCGCACGGGATGTACTGTCCATAACATAGGGAATAGATTCGTGTAGCTGTCCAAAAATCAGGTACTACACAAATTCAAAATGTCCTTGACAAGGGGTACAATTTAAACGGGAATTACACCAACCATCTGAAGCAGCAGTTTTCCCAGAAGGCACCCAACCTCGTCTGGACAAGCGATTTTACTTACATCAAGGCCGGCGGAAAATGGTATTATCTCTGCGTGGTCATCGACTTGTTCTCCCGCAAGGTGATCGCATGGAATATCTCCGCCAAGCCGGATGTGGACCTCGTCACAGTCGCGTTCAGGAAAGCATATAAGACCAGAAACGAGCCGGAAGGGCTCTTGTTCCACTCTGACCGGGGAACCCAATATACCGCCGCGTCCTTCCGAAAGCTTTTGGATTCCCTGAATGTAGTGCAGTCTTTTTCGAAGAAGGGTTACCCGTTCGATAACGCAGTTTGCGAATCCTTTTTCAAGTACCTCAAGAAAGAGGAGACGAACCGCAGGACTTATGCTACTCTGGATGACCTGAAGCTGTCCGTATTCGAGTACATAGAAGGATACTATAATTCAAAACGCCCTCACGGTTCTCTTGGCTATCTGACTCCCAACGAGGTAGAGGCTGCTTATTGGGAACGGAAATAATCTCCTGTCCCGAATAAAAAAATTTCACAAAAATGTGTCTACCTACTTAACTATAGTCCAATTGTCGGCCGCCCGGCCTTGCTAACTTCGTTCGGGCTACGTCCTCTCTTTGTCAGCAAAGCCGCCATCCCCCCTCACAGAATTAAATCGACTCTTTTATCTTTTTTCTTTTTTTAACCTCACATCATTGACAAATGTACATAAGCAAGCATCCCTCATGCTCAGTCCCACGAGCCTTGCATCCCTTTTCTAAAAAAAATTAAGGCAGGACGGCATCTTTGCCCTCCCTGCCTTAGTTTATGCTGAATAATGCGTTACAACTTCTTTATTTCCTTCCAGTAATGCTCAAAGCTTTGCTCGCTTTTATTATCTCCCGGGATATAATATTTCGCATTTTGAATGCTATCGGGAAGATATTGCTGCCGGACCCAGTGATTGGGAAAAAGATGCGGATACAGATAATTCTGACCTTTTTCCGCCGCATCGGCACCATCAAAATGCTTATTTTGCAATTGCCGCGGAATTGGGCCGGCTTTCCCCGATCGGATATCTTTGACTGCCGCCTCAATGGCCTTTACGCCGCTGTTGGATTTAGGTGCCTGACAAACCAAAATTACCGCATCTGCGAGAGGAATTTGTGCTTCCGGCAAACCAACCTGAATTGCCGCGTCTACAGCCGCTTTCACTATGGGGATAATCATCGGATATGCTAATCCAACATCTTCACACGCACACACCATCAATCGGCGGCAGGCCGAAGGCAAATCGCCGACTTCCAGTAACCGTGCAAGATAGTGAAGCGCTGCGTTGGCATCGGATCCACGCATAGATTTTTGATAAGCTGAGATGATATCATAATGCTCATCACCCTCGCGATCGTATTTTAGCGAACTGCCCTGAGCAAGCGAACACGCCAGCTTATCGGTAATGACAATTGATCCGTCCGATTCCGGTCGCGATGCCATAACACAAAGTTCCACGGCATTGATGGCTTTTCGCACATCACCTGCACTGAGAGAAGCAATATGGGAAACCACGCCTTTCTCTTGGGTTATGGAAGTTTGCATCTCGTTTTCCAGAAAAGAAAACGCGCGTTTGACCGCTTTTTCCGTATCACAGGCAGCGACCGCCTTAAATTCAAAAACTGTGGAACGACTCAAGAGGGCATTATAGATATAAAAATACGGATTTTCTGTGGTAGATGCAATTAAGGTGACATCGCCGTTTTCCATATATTCTAAAAGTGTTTGCTGTTGCTTTTTTGTAAAATACTGAATTTCATCCAGATACAGCAGGATTCCCCCCGACCCCACCAATGTTCCGACTTCGGCAATAATTTGCTTAATATCGGCAGTGGAAGCGGTTGTTCCGTTCAGTTTGTGCAACCTCATGTCGGCACGCCGGGCAATAATCCGAGCAACCGTAGTTTTTCCTACTCCTGCCGGACCGTAAAAAATGAGATTGGGTATTTTTCCGTTTTCAATAATCCGGCGTAACGCGCAGTTTTCTCCCAAAAGATGCTGCTGACCCACAACATCCTGAAGCGCTTGAGGCCTCATGCGATCGGCAAGCGGATTATTCATGTGCTACTCCTCTTTATTTCAGCGAAGCAAACCAGCGCAGCGCTTTGTCGATTGCCGCATCCCAAAAACGCCATTCGTGCCCCCCGTCCCATTCCTCGTAAATATGGTCAATACCGAGAGAATCCAGCGTTTCATGTAAACGACGGTTATCCGCAACTAATCCATCCTGTTTTCCGCAGCACAAATACAAAGAAGGAAATTTCTTTTTCTCTTGGCACAACAGAAAAAGATCTTCGTGATTCTTTAAACCCTCTCCCACTAACGAAAACCGCTCTTTTTGACTCATAATACTGCTGTTGCTTTCCAAAATTCGTTTGATGTCGACCGCTCCGGAAAATGCCGCCGCGGCGCGATATTGATTGGGACAGGTGAAGGCGGCGCGCAAAGTGCCATATCCGCCCATGGAAAGGCCGGCAATAAAGGTATGCCGAGGTTCATTCGTAATATGGAACAGATTCCGGCAAATTTTGGGCAATTCATCTGTGAGAAAAGTAAAATAATTCAGTCCATAGGCCATATCCGTATAAAATCCGCGCTGAACTTCAGGCATAATAATGGCAAATCCGGTCTCATCGGCATACAAATCCACCATGCTGCGCCGTGACCAAGCGGAGTGATTATCGGACAAACCGTGTAACAAATACACAACCGGTATTTCTCCGTCCGGCAGATTCTGACAAGTTTGCTGCGGAAGAATCACCGAGATTCCGGTCATCATGCCCAAAACATCCGACTGGACGGTTCCTTCAAAATAAGCCAAGAGACTTCCCCCTTTTAAAAAGTTATCAAATCGAAACAGCATCACTGAAATGGACCGACAGCCGTAAACCGCAGAAACATTTACCGGCCCAAAGGCACGCACGTTTCAAAGGCACTGCGAACACAAATTATCGCAAAAAAGGACATAAGCTAATACAAAACCGTATATCACCTGTCTTTTGGCGAGGTTACTTTAGTACAGGGGATAACGCGCGCAAAGATTCTCAACTCCGCGGCGAATTTCCGGTGCTTTACCGGGAAAATCAAATACCGCATCCGCAATAAACCCTGCAATAACGTCCATATCGGCCTCCATCAATCCCCGGCTGGTGACGGCAGGCGTTCCCAGCCGCAAACCGCTGGTGACAAACGGAGAGAGCGGTTCGCCGGGAATAGTATTTTTATTGGCGGTAATAAAGACATCATCCAACCGTGCTTCCAACTCTTTTCCAGTGATACCGGTACGGCGAAGATCAATCAGCATCATATGATTATCCGTTCCGCCCGAAACCAAATCCAATCCGCGAGACAGTAACCCCTGAGCCAGCGCTTTGGCGTTTTTCACAATTTGGCTTTGATATGCCTGAAATTCCGGTGACAGCGCCTCTCCGAGACATACGGCTTTAGCGGCGATGACATGCATCAACGGTCCTCCCTGTGAGCCGGGGAAAACCGCTTTATCGATGGCCTTTGCATATTGCTCACGGCAAAGAATCATACCGCCTCTCGGTCCGCGAAGAGTTTTGTGTGTTGTGGTGGTGACCACATCGCTGTACGGAACAGGACTCATATGGTTTCCGGTAGCAACCAAACCGGCAATATGAGCCATATCCACCATTAACAAAGATCCGCATTCATCGGCAATCTGACGCAGCCAGTCAAAGCGAATTTCGCGAGGATAGGCCGATGCTCCGGCAACGATTAATTTGGGCCTGTGCTTAAGCGCCAGTTCCCGCACCTCATCGTAATCAATAAATCCGGTATCTTCTTTGACGCCGTAAGGAATAAAGGAATACAGCTTTCCGGAAAAATTGACCGGCGAACCGTGTGTAAGATGTCCTCCATGGGCAAGATTCATGCCCAATACGGTATCCCCCGGCTGAAGGAGAGCAAAATACGCCGCTTGATTCGCCTGTGCGCCGGAATGAGGCTGGACATTGGCATGATCCGCACCGAATAACCGACATGCCCTGTCCCGAGCAATATTTTCAACAATATCTACCGCCTGACAGCCTCCGTAGTAACGTTTTCCGGGAAGACCTTCGGCGTATTTATTGGTCAATACACTGCCCATGGCCGCCATAACCGCCGGCGAAACAATATTTTCACTGGCAATCAATTCCAAATTTCGGCGTTGCCGAGCCAGTTCGCATTCCATGGCCTCCCCTACTTCCGGGTCGGCAGTTTTGACGCGGCCGATGGAATCCATCATATTTTCAAACATGTATGTACACTCCTTCTGTAAATTTGCCCGAACGGAAATTCCGGTGAATGTAAAGGTATAATAAAGATTGTCGTCATACCGTGCCGCACGTTGAACCAGACACGCAGAAAAATCGTTGCTACTGCACGCGGATTATGGGCAAAAGACACACAAGATGATGAAAATGCAAGGCATTGCACTTTTTCCAGTCTCTGTGCGCCTTTGTGCCTTCTTATGCCATAATCGTTTGGGCAAGATATTATGAACGGCTGAACAAATGATTAATCCAACGGTAGTAACCTGAATCAATTTGCCGCATCACGTCTTCGGTTGTGCGAAAACACCAGTTTCCCTCAGGTATGCCGGGTGTATTCATACGGGTATCGGCGCCAAATCCGCACATATCCTGGAAAGGAATGACCGCCAGATCAGACGCAGATCTCCAAACAGTTTCAATAATGGCGCGGCAGGAGGGACTGTAAAAGCCGCCTTCGCCCCAGTTGTCCCCATGAAAGCCGCAATAATCCAAGGCGTAGCGTCTGTCTTGATCGCTGGCCGCATACAACCATCCCAAAAGCGTATTGTTATCGTGAGTGCCGATATAAGCCACCGATTTTTTCGGGAAATTGTGCGGTAAATGAATACTTTCCCCATTGGAATCAAAACCGAATTGCACAACTCGCATACCCGGAAATCCTGAATCATGAAGGAGCTGTACTACGTCTTCTCCAAATTCGCCCAAATCTTCCGCAACAATCGGGAGATATCCGTTCGGACTTAATGCATTTTTAACGGCTTGGAACAGTTCCATGCCCGGTCCTTTTTCCCATTTGCCTACTCTTGCCGTTTGCGCACCGGCCGGAACCGCCCAATATGAGGCAAAAGCGCGAAAATGATCAATGCGAACCCGATCGTAAAGCGACAACGCTTCCCGAATACGATCAATCCACCAGTGATATCCGTCTTTCCTCATGGCTTCCCAGTCATAGATGGGATTGCCCCATAACTGACCGTCTTCGGAAAAATAATCGGGAGGAACACCCGCTACTTTATCCGGGCGAAAATCACGCTGATTCAGGCAAAACAGTTCTCTCTTGCTCCAAGCATCGGCGCTCTCCATAGCGACATAAATCGGCATATCTCCCAAAATATCAATGTTTTTGGAAGCAGCGTAACGATGGATTTCCTGCCACTGCTGAGTAAAAACAGACTGTGTAAACAACCAAAAGGCTTTATCTTCGGCAAAGACTTCCTGATTTTTTACGCAAAGCGAATAATCCGCTTCTTCTTTTTTCCATTCGACCCACGGTTTATTGCGGTTTGCACTGCTCACCGCCATATAAAGTGCAAAATCACCAGCCCAAGAATGCGCAGCTTCGAATTCGGACGCCATCCGCCTGCCAACTTCTCCGGCATTGGCAAACGCTTTGCGTAACAGCCACATACGCGTAGTGTGAACAAAAGCGTAATCCACCGAATACGGAGATCCGTGATACACACAAGCTTCGAGATCCTCCTCGGAAACATACCCCATTTTTTGCAATCCGCGCGGATCGATATAGAGCGGATTTCCGGCAAAAGCACTGCAACTGGCATAGGGAGAATTAAACATATCCCCCATGGTGAACGGTAACACCTGCCATACGGAAAATCCCATATCCGCAAGACGGTCGATCCATTCCTTGGCTTCTTTCCCGAGTACACCGATGCCGAAAGGCCCCGGAAGAGAAGAAACACTCATCAGTACCCCGGCTTCCCGTTTGGTTGTCATTGTTGACACACTCCTCTCATAAGCTTTCTCCCGCATCCGAGCGGGTGGTTTGCATTTCCAGCCACTGTTGCCTGGTAATCAATACCTTGCGCGGTTTGCTTCCTTCATGCGGCCCGACGATTCCACGTTGTTCCATTTCATCGATAATGCGCCCCGCGCGAGCGTATCCGAGGCTTAATTTGCGCTGAATCAATGAAATAGACGCCTGACCGGCATCAAGAACTACTTCAACCGCCTGTGGCAGCATATCGTCGCCGACTTCCAAATTATTTTCTTCTTCCGTCACCTCCGATGCCAGCGCCTGGCGGTTAATTTCCTCAACCACTTCTTCATCATATTCCGGACTGGAAGAGGCTTTCAGAAAATTCACCACCGACTCAATCTCACTGTCCGAAACAAAACATCCCTGTACCCGAATCGGTTTGGGAATGCCGAGCGGATGAAACAACATATCCCCTCTACCGAGCAATTTATCCGCACCTGCGGCATCCAAGATAGTACGGGAATCGGTAGCGGAAGCGACCGTCAACGCCAAACGACTGGGAATATTGGCCTTAATCAGTCCGGTGATGACATCGACCGAGGGTCGCTGTGTCGCAATGACCAAATGCATACCTGCCGCACGGGCCATTTGTGCCAAGCGAACAATGGCATCTTCTACTTCTTTACCCGCTGCCATCATTAAATCGGAAAGTTCATCGATAACAATCAATATCAGCGGCATAGAATGAATTTCATTGTCAGTTTCCGCTAATCGATTGTACGCCGTGATATCCCGGACATTTTTCTCCGCAAATTGCTTATATCGGTCGAGCATTTCCGTTACGGCCCACCCTAAAGCGCCCGCTGCTTTTCTGGGATCGGTTACAACCGGAACCAACAGATGTGGAATGCCGTTATATACGCTGAATTCCACTTGTTTGGGATCGATTAAAATCATGCGCACTTCTTCCGGTGAACTGCGAAAAAGAATGCTTTGAATCATTGCATTGGTACACACCGACTTGCCCGAACCCGTTGTGCCGGCAATGAGCAAATGAGGCATTTTAGCCAAATCTGCCGTGACAATGTGACCGGCAATGTCCCGGCCGAGCGCCACCGTGAGCGGACCGGTTTGAGAACGAAATTCGGGGGAATCGATTAATTCCCGCAGTCCGACGGCCGCAGTGACCTGATTGGGAACCTCGATACCGATTGCCGCTTTGTGCGGAATAGGCGCTTCAATCCGAACCCCTCCGGTAGCCAGCCGCAAAGCAATATCGTCCGCAAGCCCGGTGATGCGGCTGATTTTCACTCCGGCGTTCGGCTTTAATTCATACCGTGTTACTGTTGGTCCGCGGGAAATATCCACCACTTTGGCGCTGATACCGAATTCGGAAAGCGTTTGCACCAACAAAGCGGCATTTTTTTGCATTTCTTCCCGAGCCAGATAATCATCTGTTTTCGGTGTTTCTTTTAACAGAGTTACGGAAGGATAGGCGTAAAAGGCCGGTTGTTGAGAAGTCTCTTTGATTTCTTCCGTAACCGCGTCCGTTTGCTGTTGAAATTCCAAATCGGACATTCTCCGCTTCGCAGGCGGTTGTGAGGCAATTTCCCATGCCAAGCGGTCAATAATCTCCGTTACGCTCTCCTGTTCATTTTGTTCCTCGTGTAATTGATTAGTCGCCGATTCAAGCGCCGTATACGATGCGGTCTTGGGAGGAGGAGGCGCATAACCTTCTCCGAGATCAATATCGATGCGGCCTGCCCGCCGCTTTTCTGTCTGTTCCTGAATATGGGTTTTCACCTTTTTGGCCGTATTGCCCACGGGACGTAAAACGGCCAGCAGCGTTAACCCGCTTACCAGCATCACAAAAACCAGCAAAGCCAAAACAGCAATAATCCTGCCGCCGATTTTTCCAAAACCGGCCAGAAGCGGATATCCGAGCAAAGCCCCGAGAACTCCGCCGTTAATCTTCCCCTCCCCAAATAGAGCGGATCCCCGATGATACGCATCTTGAATGGCCGCGCCATATGAAACCGGATCCCGAGCCGTGAAAACTTCTAAAACTACCGCGATTAAAAGCAAAAGCACACCAAACTGCCAGCTTCGTTTGATCCAAGTTTTTTCCTCGCCGCCCTTTGCCAGATTCACCGCGATATACCCCAAAAATATTGGCAGCGGAAAGGCGCAAAGGCCGAATATGCCGCGCAGGCCAGAGTACAAAACGCTCCAGACATTTTCCGTATTTCCACCGGGAATCAAAGCAATGCACAGCAACAGGAGTGCTGCGGCAAACAGAATAATGGCGGTGCGCTGACGAGCAATATCTTTTTTGTGTTTTGATGCCTTGGTTTGTTTTGTGCTTTTGGTTTTGGCGGCAGCCGATTTTGACTTGGATTTCGGGACTTCCCGTTTGCCTGTTGTTTTCTTTTGTGCCATACACAACTCCTAAACATTCAGGATGCTTTGCTTTGCCGCTGCTGCAGACGGGCATTGGCCAGCATCAATTTGATGCGATTTTCCTGATTAATACGGGTAGCTCCCGGATCGTAATCTACACATACAATATTCGACTGGGGCTTTTGTTGCTTAATCCGGCGCACCATACCTTTTCCCGCCACATGATTAGGCAGACAACCGAACGGCTGCGTGCAAACAATATTGTTAATGCCGCTGTCGATTAGTTCCAGCATTTCACCCGTCAGCAGCCAGCCTTCGCCCATTTTATTGCCGTACCCAAGATACCCTTTTACCAGTGTTTTCAGATGTTCAAAAGTACAAGGTACGCGAAATTCCGGATGTCGTTTGACAGCGGAAATCAGATCCGCCTGAAGGCTTAAACAGATGTTTTTTAAGAATGTAGCGGCCATAAAAGAGGGAATTCTGCCACCGTATAAGTGATGGTCCTCAATACGGTTATCGCACTTAAAAATAGCAAAATCCAATACGCCAGGTACCACCACTTCGCAATCCTCGGATCGCAGAAAACTTTCTAAGTCATTGTTACCAAGCGGAGAGTATTTAACATAAATTTCTCCGACAACCCCGACTTTCACCTTATCGGTTCGATGCACGGGGATTCCGGCAAATTCATCGGAAATGGCGTTAAGCAATTCCCGAAAATGTTTCCTTCGGAAGCTGGATATCCCGTTTCCGAAATCTTCGACCAAGCGATCCACCCATGCGTTGACCAAACGATCGGTTTCTCCCGCATGACGCTCGTAGGGACGGCATTGATTGGAAAGATTCATAATCAAATCACCGTAAACCACCCCATAGGCGATTTGCATCAGAAAAGTCAGATTAAGCGAGAAGCCCGGGTTTTTCTCCATACCGGAAAGATTGAGAGATACCACCGGAATATATTCGTATCCCGCCCTGGAAAGAGCTTTTCGCAATAAGTGAATATAGTTGGAAGCACGGCACCCGCCGCCGGTCTGAGTAATCATTAATGCAATTTTATGCGGATCGTATCCCCCGTTTTTAATGGCATCTATTAACTGTCCGATAACCAACAGAGCCGGATAACAAGTATCGTTGTGCACATATTTAAGCCCTTCCGAAACAATACCGTGATGATTGGTGGTGAGCATTTTGGCATTGTAACCGTGCATGCGAAATACTTTTTCCAGCATAGTAAAATGAATCGGCAGCATTTGAGGAAACAGTATGGTGTACTCCTTACGCATTTCTTCGGTAAAGAGTAATCTTCCGGTTTTATCATAAATCAGCTTTGCCATGCGGATCCTCCTTCAACGGTTGCAGGCGTGGATTTTCCCGGGCGTCCATTGCTGCAAGCAAACTGCGTATACGAATGCGCACGGCGCCGAGATTGTTAATCTCATCGATTTTCAGCTGCGTGTACAGTTTGCCTCCCTCTTCCAAAATGCGGCGCACTTCATCGGTGGTAATGGCATCAATACCGCAACCGAAAGATACCAACTGTACCAATTGCATATCCGGCTGTGTCGTAACATACATTGCCGCATTGTACAAACGGCTGTGGTACATCCACTGATTCAGTACTTTGACCTGAGGAGCGACAGGAGCCAGATCCGCTACCGAATCTTCCGTCACAACCGTTAGCCCAAAAGAAGAAATCATTTCGTGAATTCCGTGATTTATTTCTGGATCGATATGATACGGTCGTCCCGCCAGCACAATGATTTTTCTTCCGTCTTTTCTGGCTCGCTCGATCATCTCATGCCCGGTGCGTTTGACAGAAGCCATATAATCGTCGTATGCCCGATACGCAAATTTTGCGGCTTCCTTGGTTTCTTTGAGTTCAATTCCCGCATTTTCTTTCAAAAAAGCACCCATATGTTCGGCAAAATCTCTTGGCCGATGTACTCCGCAGTACGGCGACCAGTAAGTAATATTTTTCAATCTTCCGACATTGGCCTGCAGCAGTTCGGGGTAGTAGGCAACGACCGGGCAGTTATAGTGATTATCTCCTTTGTGCTCGTTAAAATTATAGGGCAGGCAGGGATAAAAAATTACATCAACCCCTTGATCGATCAGACTTTCAATATGTCCGTGTGTCAATTTTGCCGGATAACAAACCGTATCGGACGGAATGGTATGCTGCCCTTTGGCATACAATTCCCTGTTGGATTCCGGCGAAAGAACCACTTCATAACCTAAACGCGTGAAAAAAGCATGCCAAAACGGCAGCATTTCATAAATATTTAGCGCCATCGGCAGCCCAATTTTTCCTCTGCGGTTTTCGCCCCCGCGAAGACTCCGCAAGGTGTTATATTTCCAAGTATACAGATTGTCCATGTCTTGGCTTTTCTTTTTACCAAGAGGTCGCTCGCACCGGTTTCCGGCAATGAACCGACGGTTTGAACCAAACCGGTTAATCGTCAGGTTGCAGTGATTTCCGCACAAACCGCACCGTGTTGTTTGAACCGTATAGGTAAATTTGTTTAGGGCCGCGGCGTCCAGTAAATGTCCGGTTTGTTGCGGAGCGTTTTGCATCATGTCCCGCGCATACAGCGCTGCGCCGTAAGCGCCCATAATTCCCGCAATTGTCGGACGAATTACCTCTGCTCCGAGTTCCAGTTCAAAACTGCGTAAAACAGCATCGTTGAGAAAAGTTCCACCCTGTACGACGATATGCTCGCCCAATTCCTTTGGATCGGAAGCGCGGATGACCTTATAAATGGCATTTTTCACAATGCTCATGGAAAGTCCTGCCGAGATATCCTCAACCGATGCGCCTTCTTTTTGCGCCTGTTTTACCGATGAATTCATAAATACGGTGCAGCGTGAACCGAGATCAACCGGTTTTTCGGCAAACAGGCCTAATTTCGCAAAATCGGCAATGTCATAACCTAAGGCCCGTGCGAAGGTTTCGATAAACGATCCGCATCCGGAAGAACAGGCTTCATTCAGGAGAATACTGTCGATAGCGCCGGATCGAATTTTAAAGCATTTCATATCCTGACCGCCGATATCGATGATAAAATCCACTTGCGGATTAAAATGCCGGGCAGCTCGGTAATGCGCGACCGTTTCCACTAAACCGAAATCCATGGAGAACGCGTGCCAGATCAAATCTTCTCCGTATCCGGTAACGGCACTGCCACAAATACGGATGCGATCGCCGAATTGCTGATAAACGGTTTTTAACTGCTCTTCCACAATGGCAACGGGATTGCCCTTATTGGAAGCATAATAACTGTATAAAATTCCGCCTTGGGGATTCATCAAAACCAATTTGGTGGTGGTAGATCCTGCATCTACTCCTAAGTAAGCGTCTCCGCAATAAGCATCTGCATCGCATACAGGAGGCGCATTCCGGTTATGACGGGATAAAAATTCACGATATTCTTCCTGAGAATGAAACAACGGCTCTAAAGTATTTGTGGTATTTTTTTGAGCAGACGCATGCTCAATACGATCCAACAATGTTTCAAAGGGCATCTCGGTAGTATTCTCTTTTGCGTAGTATGCCGCTCCCAAAGCAACGAAAACATCGGCATTATCCGGAAATATCGCCTGATTCTCGGTTAACTTCAGTGTTTCCACAAACCGTTGTTGCAAGCCCTTTAAAAAGTAAAGCGGTCCGCCCAAAAAAAGTACTTTGCCTTTGATTTCCCGGCCTTGCGCAAGGCCGGCAATGGTTTGATTGACCACCGCCTGAAAAATACTGGCGGCAATATCTTCTTTTCGCGCGCCCTGATTCAAAAGGGGCTGAATATCGGATTTGGCAAAAACACCGCATCGCGAAGCAATGGAATACAATCTTTCGTGTTTAAAACTGAGACGGTCCAGTTCGTCTACGGATACATCGAGTAAAGTGGCCATCTGATCGATAAACGCTCCCGTCCCGCCCGCGCAGGATCCGTTCATCCGTTCTTCTAATCCACCGGTCAAAAAGATAATTTTGGCATCTTCGCCGCCGAGTTCAACCACCACATCCGTATCCGGCAGTAATTTTTCCACCGCCCCGGCAGTGGCGTAAACTTCTTGTACGAATTCCAATTCCGCCGCTTTTGCGACTCCCAATCCGGCGGATCCGGTAATAGCAGCATGTACGTTAACGCCGGTATACTGTTGTGCCAATCCCCGTAAAATTTCCGCGGTTTTTTCCCGAACACGGGATTTGTGCCGTTCATATGTTTGAAATATCACCTGATCTCGGTCATCCAGCAGCACCACTTTTACCGTAGTACTGCCGATATCGATGCCGACATTCATGCACAGTCCTCCTCATTTTCGTCGCACAATTTTATGCCTACTTATTATATCATTTTTCCACGGTAACTTCAAGTTTTTTCTCTTGAGGTCAGCCGATGGTGGGTAAAATGATGTAAAATCGGAAATGAATGTATATCAAAAGAAAATTGCGTAATATTCGTTTATAGTGATATAAATGTTTCATTTCAGCCTATTTTTGCAATGCAAAATTATATTTCTTGCAAAAACGTAAAATTTATTTGATTAGATGCTCAAAAAAGCCTTGACAAACCGATTACCTTAGGGTATACTTTTAAGGTAGACACAGCAATGGCGCTGTAGGCGGGAATCCGTCTGCCGCGTCATTGTTTTTTTGGCGGAACCGTTTCACTCATCAGTCTTCCGCCTGAAGGAGACTCTTGAAGAAAGAAGGAGAGTAAATTTTATGAGCAATGTTCCCGAATTGTTCGGCAGCTTAGTGTTTAACGACAGCGTAATGAAAGAAAGGTTGCCGAAGGAAACTTACAAAGCCCTCAAGCGCACAATGCAGGCGGGGAAACATTTGGACGCCTCTATTGCGGATACAGTTGCCAACGCAATGAAAGACTGGGCAATCGAAAAAGGCGCTACGCATTTCACGCACTGGTTTCAGCCGATGACCGGTGTGACCGCCGAAAAACACGACAGTTTTATTTCACCTTCCGATAACGGAACAGTGATTATGGAATTTTCGGGAAAAGAACTGATCAAGGGCGAACCTGACGCCAGCTCATTTCCTTCCGGCGGATTGCGCGCCACCTTCGAAGCACGCGGTTACACCGCTTGGGATCCGACTTCCTACGCGTTTATCAAAGATAATACGCTTTGTATTCCCACCGCTTTCTGTTCATACAGCGGTGAGGCGCTGGACAAAAAAACCCCACTGTTGCGCTCAATGGAAGCTATCAACAGAGAGGCCCTTCGGGTATTGCGATTGTTTGGCAACACCGATGCCAAAATGGTAAAAACCACGGTAGGTCCGGAGCAAGAATACTTTTTAATTGATGAATCGGTTTACAGCCAGCGAAAAGATCTGATATATACCGGCCGTACGTTGTTTGGTGCCAAACCGCCGAAGGGTCAAGAATTAGAGGATCATTATTTTGGATCTATCAAACCACGGGTTATGGATTTTATGCAGGATCTCAATGAAGAACTGTGGAAACTCGGTATTCTCGCTAAAACCGAACATAACGAAGTAGCCCCCGCACAGCACGAACTGGCTCCGATTTTCAGCAATACGAACATTGCCACCGACCATAATCAGCTGACCATGGAATTAATGAAGAAAGTCGCCGCACGCCACGGGATGGTCTGTCTGTTACACGAAAAGCCCTTTGCAGGAGTTAACGGAAGCGGAAAGCACAATAACTGGTCTATTTCAACCGATACCGGAGTGAATCTTTTGGAGCCGGGCAATTCTCCGTATGAAAATGCACAGTTTTTGCTGTTCCTTTGTGCGGTTATCAAAGCGGTAGATGAACATCAGGATTTGCTTCGCGTGTCGGTTGCCAGCGCCGGTAACGACCACCGCCTCGGTGCCAACGAAGCGCCGCCCGCTGTGGTTTCCATGTTTCTCGGGGAAGAATTGACCGCCATTCTCAAAGCGATTGAACAGGGCGCCGCGTACGATGAAAAGGAAAAAATTCTCATGAAAGTCGGCGTACATACTCTGCCCCGTTTCCCGAAAGATACCACCGACCGCAACAGGACTTCTCCTTTTGCGTTTACCGGAAACAAATTCGAATTCCGTATGCTGGGATCCACCGTATCCATCGCGGGGCCCAATATTGTGCTGAACACCATTGTGGCAGACGCTTTATCGCAATTTGCGGATCAATTGGAAACATCTAATGATTTTCATGCCGATCTGCATGCGTTAATCGTACAAACCATCAAAGAACATAAGCGCATTATCTTTAACGGAAACGGCTACGACGAATCGTGGATCAAAGAAGCGGAGTCCCGCGGATTGCTCAATTTAAAGAGCACTCCGGAAGCGCTGCCTTATTTTAAAAGCGAGAAAAATATTGCGTTGTTCGAAAAACATAAAGTGTTCACCCGCGCGGAAATCATCTCCCGTTGCGATTTGTTGCTGGATAATTATTCCAAAGTGATTAATATCGAGGCGCTAACCATGCTGGATATGGCGCAAAAAGACATTCTGCCTGCCGCCTGTGCGTATATCAGGGAACTTAGCGAAACCGTCAACGCCAAAAAACAGGCTGTTCCAACCGCCGATTGCAGCGTAGAAGAAGCGTTGATTCAAAAATTATCTACCCTGACGGCCTGCATGTATCAGAAATTGGAGGCGCTGGATGAAGCATTGGTGAACACCAAAGATTACACCGATGTACAGGAACTTGCCATGTACTATAAAGACGGGGTCTTTACCGCCATGCAGGAATTGCGCGCGGTAGCGGACGAAATTGAAACCAATACTGCAAAGAAATTCTGGCCCTATCCGACATACGGAGACTTGTTGTTCAGCGTGCGATAACGCTCTCTTCTCTCTTTCTGTGGCAAAAGGGGATATCCGCTACCGGATATCCCCTTTTGTAGTGCGCCCGGCGGCGCACGTTTCTAACGGGTGAAAGACCCGAATCCGCCCGGTAGTGGGAAGAATACAGCCGAAGGCAAGGGTGTCCACGGAAACGTGGAATCTGAAGGAAGCCGGATGCGGGGGGAAGATACTAACCCTGCGGGCAAACCTCTGACCTGACGAACAGAAACCATTTACAGGCTGTAAGCGAGGGTAAGACTGCCCAACAAGTCGAAGCCCAAAAGCTACACGGAATCGCTTGCAGTAAAGATGGCAGGTACATGGAGGGAAAGAAACGTGTGGTACCCGGGGAGGTCCTGCGGACATGCGAAACTAGAATGTGAAGCATGGTTGAAATAAGATTTTGAACTATAGTCAAGTAGGTAGACACATTTTTGTGTAATTTTTTTATTCGGGACAGGA
>CAZMAM010000035.1:0-16133 GCA_964564305.1 uncultured Eubacteriales bacterium | reverse complement strand
TGTATTTTTCAACATTTTTTCATCTATCTTTGTTAATCAAGTGGCAAACTCGGGGTATACCACAAATTCTCCGGTATTTCCACCTGTTTTTCCAACCTATGGAAACTTTTTGTTCCCAACCGGTGAAAAAGCCCATACCGTCTGTAAAAAATCCTAATTCACGAAAAATATCAATGCGGTACTGCCGCAAGACAATACCGCAAAAGCATCCGGTCTTTGAAAAATGGATATTCTTTTGAATGAAGCAATTCCGAACAAAACTTGTCATTTAATCAATAATATGCGAGAATATGAATATGCGAGAATATGCGAGTTTTTTACAGAAAGCATGTCGCAACAGGCAAATGAATTACGGTTCCGGATTAAGACAATACCGCACAAAGATTGTCGTGCGTGAAGCAAGGAGAGGATTTTTTGTCAGATGAAACAAAAAACCGCAGAGAACACCTTGTGTATTCGCGAGGATTTTTGTAATATATGACGGAAAAGACGCCCGTAAATGGGCGACAAAGACGGCAGCCGGCCTTTGTGCGGTGTTGCTTTAATACCCTCTTCTTGTGCGCACATACATTTCCAAAAATTTAGCCGTATTTTCGATACCCATACGAGTGCTGTTGACACATAAATCATACCCTCTGGAATCACCCCAATCGGTGATACAGTAATAATTGTGGTACGATTTACGCTGTTTGTTCTGACGGTGAATGAGCGCCTCGGCATCTTCATAAGAAAGGCGGTTAGATTCCCGGACTCGGGCGATTTTTGCTTCTTTATCCGCCAGCACAAAAATAGAAATCAGCGATGGAAAATCTTTGAGTACCGTTTCTGAGCAACGCCCCAAAATCACAAAGGATTCTCCCTCACGTGCCTTTTTGCGCAGATAATCAAATTGAAGATTGGCGATGTTTTCTTCCGGGGAATTGGTGTATCCGCGCACACTTCGGGACAAAAATCGATTGCGCGGAACTTCGTCATACCGGGTCAGCGCCGAAACATTGAGATTTCTCTCGTTTGCCAGTTCCCACAGCAAATTTCTGTCGTACAGCGACAATCCAAAGGCGTCGCTCAGATGCTGCGCAATCACCCGCCCGCCGCTCGCAAATTCCCTACTGACAGATATAATCAGTTGATCGGTCATAACATGGCCTCCTTTTAAAAGTTCGGGGAACACCGCACAAAGATATCGTTCAGTTGCAAGGACGGATTTTTCGTCAAATGCAACAAAACTCGCAAGGAATACTTTATTTGGGAGGATTTTTGGCTAAATTACGGAAAAGACACACACAAATGGGTAAGCATTGCGCGCCAGCCCGATTTTTGTGCGGCGTTTCCCTAAGATAACGGATATCGAATGAAGATAAATAATGTGGAAATCAGCAACACCAGAACGGTAGCGGGCGCTACTTTCAGACAATACTGCCCCCAGCCGATGGGATGCCCCTCTTTCGCCGCCAGCGATGTTCCCACTACATTGGCGGAAGCACCAATGGGTGTGGCACTTCCACCGATATCGGTTCCCATAGAGAGCCCCCACGCGAGCACACGCAAATTTACACCCATAGATGCGGAAAGATTTGAAATAACGGGAATCATGGTAGCGGCAAAGGGAATGTTGTCGACAAATGCGCTGGCAAAAGCCGAAACCCAAATGATAATAGCAACCATCAGCATTGCATTTCCTCCGCTGATATTGCCGATCAAAGTGGCAACAAGCTCAAGAATTCCGGTTTGCTCCAATCCGCCTACCACCACAAACAGACCGATAAAAAAGAGCAATGTTTTATAATCAACTTTTTTGAGGATTTCCAATGCGTGACGCCCAGAGGTAATCAAAGTCAACGCGGAAATAAAAAGCCCGATAAAAGCGACCGTCAAGCCTGTTTGCGCATGAGTAACCAAAAGCCCCACTGCCAGCAGAAAAATGACCGTACTCACGGCGAATCCAACTTTATCGGTTATGGCAGATGCGGGTGAAGGCATGTGCGTAACATCCGGTTTTTTGTTGCCTCCCGCTTTTAAGGTCTTTCGAAATACCAAATAAAAATACACCATTACAACCAGAAGGGAAATTCCCGCCATTACCCCGGTATTCGCAATAAAATCCGAAAATGAGAGATTCAGGGAAGTACCGATAATGATATTGGGCGGATCCCCGCACATGGTTGCGGCGCCTCCCAGATTCGCGCAAAAAATTTCCGACAGAATCATCGGTACCGGGTTGAAATGCAGTAAGCGAGCAAGTTCCATTGTGACCGCCGCTAAAAAAAGAATCACCGTAATGCTGTCAATAAACATTGCCAAAACCGCCGACATCACCATAAAAGTCAGGAATATCGGTATTGTTTGGTACCGAACCAGTTTGGCAATCACCATACAAAGCCAACGGAAAAAGCCCACACGCGCCATTCCCTCAACCATCACCATCATGCCGGCAATAAACAGAATCGTCTCCCAGTTAATTCCCACGCTTGTCTCGGCAGATGTCCCAGCATGAATCCAGAAATCGACGGTAAAAACTTCAAACAAATTCAACGTTCGAATAATGGCGCCAAAGTCCCTCATACATATACCGAAAACCACAATCAGTGTCAACAATCCACTGACCAAGGTAACGATGTGCCGCTCGATTTTTTCTGAAAGGATCATAGCAAACATCCCAACAAAAATAACACCAGCGGAAATTTGCGCAGCAAGCATATTGATTCCCCCAAGGAATACCACGGCGATAAACGCCGAAAACCGACAAATCAAAAGCAATACCTTTACAAAGAAAGTACGCGCTGTACGCCCTTGTACGGTATCGCCTCAAGCGGTATATTAACACTTTTCCCGGCTAAAATCAAGCAAAAAATGCTGTGTATAATGTGACAATGTAGTGTACCAATTGATGTGAGACCGAGGGGTAAATAAAGGCGACTGAGTTTGTTAGCTCCACACAAAGCTCTAACAAAAGAACTCAATCGCCATGGATTGCGCTTACAACGTTTTCGATTACGACGAACAGAAACAAGTTACAAGCGGTCTTCGGAAATGAAGTCTCTCCATCTGTTAAGGACATTTCTCAGCGGTTCAGTCAGGTAAGTATTGGCCTTGTCCCTGATCCACTCCGGAATTCCGTAAGCCGCCTCGGCTATGCTCCCTGCAATTGCGGCGAGCGTATCGCTATCCCCGCCAAGGGAAATGGCATTGCGTATGGCATCTTCATAATCCGTGCTTTCCAAAAAGGCGATAATCGCTTGAGGAACGGTTCCCTGACAGGTGTCATCAAAACGGTAACCAGGCCTAATCTCGTCCAAGGTTCGGGACAGGTTATATCCGTACTCACGCTCAATATACTGCTTGACGAGACTTTTGCATTTTTCGGGGTTGTCGTTAATGGGCTGCTCATAATCCCCGTGAAATCCGCCAAAATAATATCTGCACATAAAAATCGCATCGGCTGTCGCCATGGCGCCTTTTATCCCTTCGGGATGATTGTGCGTAACTTCTGCAGACAGCCTTGCGATG
This sequence comes from uncultured Eubacteriales bacterium, assembly GCA_964564305.1. GTDB lineage: Bacteria > Bacillota > Clostridia > Oscillospirales > Acutalibacteraceae > RGIG1959. The sequence goes on along the minus strand of CAZMAM010000035.1, from coordinate 12,626 downwards.
GCTCTACCCCTTTCAGGCCAGAATCCCGTTCTGGCGCAAAAGCCGCAATTCATCACCCAAGCACACGGCGAAACACGCATGGCCGAACCGTTTCCAAAGCTGTTATACGGCTCTCGATCATCTGAAAACAGCCAAGCCCCGAATCTGGTTCCATACCCCGCATTCGGGTACATTCTGCCGTATTTTTTCATGGCATCGATAAAAGTATCCCGGTGACCGCCATTTATAACCGCTTCCGCGACAGCGCAGGTCATAACGGTGTCATCCGTAAAAGAACAATCATCGCGGAATAAGGGAAATTTCTTGGTCTTTATATTATGCCATTCATAGACCGATCCGACGATATCGCCGACAATTGCGCCCATCATTTGTGTGTACCCCTATTCCTTTTATCGTTTCTGATTGTCTCCAAAGGCGCTTGAGGCACACAACCGGTTGTGCGATAGCAGGCTACCGTCTTCGACATGGCTTCAAAATTCAATTTTGTTCCCTCTCCATCGGGAACATAATCCGCCGTGCGGCTTGCATCGATGCCGAATCTTGATGACGTCTGCACCGCATCGATATTTGCCCCAAGGAATATAAATTCCCAGCCGTATTGTTCTTTTTCATGCTCGATCATGCCGCGTACTTTTTCGGCAGAATACTCCCGGCTGGAATTTTCTTCACCGTCTGTGATAATGACAAACATCACTTTTTCGGCACGGTATTCCTCCGCGGTATTTTTCTGCACGGAGATCATTCGGTTTACAGTTGTGCCGATAGCGTCCAGCAGAGCCGTGGAACCGCCCACGGAATATTCTTTTTCCGTCAACGGGCTGACCGCCTGAATGTCCATGCGGTCATGAAGCAGCGTATAAATGTTACTGAACAATACCGTGGTAATCCGGCATTCGCCGTTCACCGCTTTTTGCTTTTTGAGCATGGAGTTAAAACCGCCTACAGTGTCGCCTTCCAGCCCGGACATCGATCCGCTTTTGTCCAAGATAAAGACAAGTTCGGTAAGATCTTTTTTCATGATAAAAACCCTCCTGTTTTCTACGGTAACATCAGTATATCGAAAACAGAAATTCATGCGGTCGCTTTCCAAGCGACAAATCAGCCGCCCAACAGCGGCTGATCATATTGAAACAGCACCTCGTTAAGTGCAAAAATATCGTATTTCCCGTTTACGATAAAATACTCCACAATAACATCAAATTTACTTGCGTGAGAAAGGGCGTAACCCGCGCGTTTCAACAATTTTTCCGTTTCTGAAAGCGAAAGTTCCAGCGCAACGGCAAGCGCAAGAATTGTCGGCTTCTTGGGCGTATATCCCTTAACCGAACGTATCTTTGAAAAAAGCTTGCGATCAATATTTGCTTTTTTATACACGTCCACATCGGTTCGCCCTTTTGCATCAATGAGCTGAAGCAGCGTAACGGAGAACGGCTCGTCTAAATGTTCAATCCAGTCGTCAATAGATCCTTGCGGGGCCGACAGCTTGGACGAGGTTCGAATAGGACGGGCATTCTCCCCGTAAAGCGCAGTTCTCTCGACATTTAAAAGGCGGCTTCGCCTGAAATCATGCGTATCGACATAATGCTCATCAATATAGGCAGCTACCCCGCCCATAAGCTGCTCGCTGACAACAAACGAATCTCTGTCGAAGACGGCAAGAACCACGTCCATATCGTTTGTAGAAAGAAAATCGGAAAAAGCGGATGTCGCAATCTGCAGCGCCTCCGCTTTCGGGTAGGCGTAGATACCGCTTGAAATCAGCGGAAATGCTATGCTTTGGCATTGATTTTCCAGCGCCAGCTTCAGTGAATTCATATAAGCCGAATAAAGCTGCTGCGCACATAGTTTTTTGTCTCTCCCGTTATAGACCGGGCCCGCGGCATGGATGACAAATTTGGCCGGAAGGTGAAAACCCGGAGTGATAACCGCATCCCCTGTATGTATCGGAGCCAGCTTTTGACATGCTTTTTGCAGTTGTTCCTCGCCTGCCGCTCGAAAAATCGCGCCGCAAACTCCGCCGCCCATCATGAGTTCAGTATTGGCTGCATTAACCACCGCGTCTGCTTTTATCTTGGTTATATCTTGCCGGACAATAGTAAAAGGCACGCAAAAACCCTCCTTGGGTAAACTGAATAACCGCGGCGAATACATAAAGACAGTGCGAAAATCTTTAAGGCAACACCGCACAATGACCGCCTAACGGCTTTGCACATCATCTGCTTGCATATTTTCCGTTTAGGCAACACCGCGTAAAGATCGGCTGCGCCCTTGACGCCCATCTGCTTGCACCTTTTTCGCCATATTTTCTGAAAATCCTCGCTAATACACAAAGGTTTCGCTGTGGTTTTCAGTTCATCTGACGCAAAATCTGCTTCGCATCTGAACGACAATCTTTGCGCGGTGTTGCCTTATATTTCACAAAAATGCTCGCGAATACACGAAGTATTCCCTGCGCTTTTTGTTTCATCTAACGAACAATCTGACGGCGCATCTGACGCTGGGTCTTTATGCGGTATTGCCTTAAAAATACAACGGAAAAATACAGGATATAGGTATGAAAATGAAAAGGACGATAGTAAACCTATCAGCCGTTACCGGGAAATGGCATTTAACAAGGCCTCCGTTTTATCGGTGCGCTCCCATGAAACATTCAGATCTTCTCTGCCCATTTGCCCGTATGTGGCCAGTTTACGGTACTGCGGACGGGCGAGGTCCAGCGCATCAATAATGGCTGCCGGGCGAAGATCAAAAACGGTTTTGACCGCATCGGCAATGGCTTCGTCCGAAACAGTTCCGGTATTTTCGGTATCCACAAAAACCGAAACCGGATGAGCTACTCCAATGGCATACGCGAACTGCACTTCACATCGCTTGGCAAGCCCGGCCGCAACAATGTTTTTGGCGATATACCGCGCCATATATGCCGCGCTACGATCCACTTTTGTCGGATCTTTTCCGGAAAGGCATCCTCCTCCGTGACCCGCGCGGCCGCCATACGTATCCACAATAATTTTCCGCCCCGTTAATCCGCTGTCTCCCTGCGGGCCTCCAACCACAAACCGCCCCGTCGGATTGACATAAATATGCGTATCCCCGCTCAAAAGCCGATCCGGAATCACCGGTCGAATTACGTGATCGATCACGTCCCGGCGAATTACGGAAAGTGACGCCGATTCATCATGCTGAGTCGACACAACAACGGTTTCGACTTTCACCGGGACTCCGTCCTCGTATAACACCGTTACCTGAGTTTTTCCATCCGGGCGTAAATACGGCAGTGTCCCGTCTTTGCGTATGGCGGCAAGCCGTCTGGCCATTTGATGCGCCAAAGAGATGGGCAGCGGCATATATTCCGGCGTTTCATCGCAGGCGTAACCGAACATCATGCCCTGATCGCCCGCACCGATTTGATCGTATGGGTCGCCAATGCCTTCTCTCGCCTCCAGCGCACAATTCACGCCCATCGCAATATCCGGCGATTGCCGATTGATTTTTAACAGAATTTCACAAGTATCCGCATCAAAGCCTCCCAATTTCTCGGTATACCCCACATCGCGGATTACTTCTCTGGCCACGGAGGGAATATCGACTTTAGCAAATGAGGAAATTTCCCCCATAATCAGGAGAAAATCTTTTACCGCAACCGTTTCGCAGGCGACATGTGCTGCGGGATCCTGTGTTAAAATTTCATCTAAAATCGCATCGGAAATTTGATCGCAAAGCTTATCGGGATGCCCTTCCGTAACCGATTCGGAAGTAAAAAGTGTGCGCTTCATACGCTTCATAAATATTATCCTTTCTTTTTCAGGTGATTTTCAACATTTTTATTTGGCAGGTACCACATGATCGCCATCATCGCAATACCGATTCATTCTTTTGCGAGATGAGGCCTGCCTCGATATAATACCGCTTTTCTTCGGCGTTGCCCATAGAAAACGTTTTTTGCGGCAAAATTCCGTCTGCCGCCATGCTGCGGAAAAAATCCGCCTTGTCCACAGGAGGCAGTAAAAAACCGACGGAATCATTCTTTCCTGCCAAATCGGCCAAGGCCTGATCACCGTGAATATAATCAATCTCCCCGCCGTAATTTGCCTGATATTCGTCCAAAAAGCGCTGCAATATACCGACGGCTAAAGTTCCCTGTTCGGGATTCATCAAAACCGTTCCCTCTTTTTTGCCGGATATCCACCGCACAGGAATGCCATCCTGAACTCCGCAAGAACGGTTCAAGGCTTCCAATAATCCGGTAGGATTCACGCCGGTCACCAATCGGTGAATCGGAAGAAATTCGATGGCACGGTCGTGTACCGATTCCAGTTCCACCAACGCATAGCGGGGGCTACTTTCCGAACGGGAAGACGTTTTTGCTTCTTCATAACAGGCTTTTGCCGCAGCGAGAGAATGATTGCCGTCCCCAACGGCAAACAAAACGGGATCTTGCCCGCGTTCTCGGTAAAATTCCGTTTTACGCGCACAATATTCCTGCACGCTTTTCTGAAACGCAACGGAAACGTCTCCGGATACCAAATATCCGGCAACATGCCCGCCTCCAAGCATCAGGTCAAAATCATATAGCTTAGGCAAACGGGCTTTCAGTGCGGAAAACGGTTCAATCAGCTGCCGGGTTTCGTCGTCGCACAGAAGCAAAACATGCGGCAGTTCCAGCGGCGCGCCCCGGCGAATCGCCATTCGCGGAGGCAAACGCCGCACAACGGTTTTTTCCGACGCCCGTACCACAGAACGGGAGCCCGGCGCGTAATCGTAACACTCCAAATCAACCGCGCCAACGATGCCTTTACGTATTTGGCCGTTCATCAACGTGCGTTCCACATAAACAAACACATCCGAATATCGGCGGAAAAGGCCTTCCTGAAGATATTCTCTCATCTTTCGGTGAATGTTGGGCAGATATTCCCGCGCACGATCCAGATAAACTTCCGGGAGAATCAGATTCAGAGCAGAAGGCGCGTCCCCCACCGTTTCCCGCACCTTTTGCCAATATTCCGGCTGAGAGGTAAACTGATCACAAGCTATCACAGCCCATTTTTGAAAATCAATGCCTTTCGGAAGCAAAATATCCGCACTTTGAAATATACGCATACTATCCCCTTTTGATGAATGGCGTTTGGGAATTATACAAAAGTTCGCGCAAGTCCGTCGCGAAAAGCCTGCAGCGACTGCGGCACTCCGTCATCCAAATTAAAGTAATTGGTCACATATGATTGCCCGTTATCGTATCCGTAATCGTTGCAGTTAAACCACACCGCCGCTTTGATATTACGGCAAAAGGCAAACCCGTCCCGATCTCTGTTGGCGAAGCAATCAAACATCTCGCGAATCCATTGCGCCTGCGCCGGCGCATTTCTTCCCTGTTCGGTGACGAGGTACTTCCGTCTTTCGTAATCGTACAGCCTGGCGCCTCCCGCTCCGGCACCGAATTCGGAAATAATCCACGGATAGCGATCAAAATACGGAGAATTTTTGGCATACAGCTCGCGATACAAGTCCTCAAACGAGCGAAGACGCTCGCCGTTTCCCATCTCATATGCGGTGAGACCAAGCATTTGCACCGTCTGCGGGGACGGTAAATAGCACAAATATTCACCCCAGCGGGAATACGGAGTGGATGTGGCAATCGGATTGAAAATCCACAAAGTATTATCCACGCCCTCCTCACGGAAAATTCGGTACAGCCGTTCCCATGTTTGAATGAATATATCGGGATCCAACAGCGTGACCAATCCGCAATAACTTGTCCAGTCCGTGTTCATTTCATTATTCAAGCGAAAAAGCACCGGTTTCCCGTACGATCGGATGTCGCGGCCAAGCCGGCGAAATTGCTCATCGTATACGCCGCGCAAAATGTCAAACATCGGTGTATAACGGTGGAGATCCGTGTTGTTATGCGTGGTAAACTGATAAGTAAACTGCAAAACCGGCTTACCGTTAAATCCGTTTCCTCCCGCATAACGGTTCGCCATTTTCAGCGGAAAGGCATTTTGTCGCTCGTCCCATGAAATATGAGTATATGTCGGCATAATGTCGTAGGAAGTACCTATCGCGGTACTCAGACGCGTGTATTCGGATTCAATCCGTTTGGCTTGCCGTTCGAATTCCAAAGTATCCTGTTCATCTACCATACTGGCAGAGAAAAATCCCCAGTCTACCCGATTTTGAGCACACAACTTGTGATAATATTTCAAGGTTTCCCCATTCCAGTAATCAGGAACCGAACAAGGCAAAGTGACCGATATATTTTTGGCTGTGCCAACGGCATCTATTTCCCCGAACGACCGCACAATGCCGTCCATCATCTTTTCGGCATTCACCGCGGATTTCATCATTAACAGCGTAAAACGGGAAAATTCGTTATTGCGCCGAACAATGGCAATATGATAGTACGGAAAAGATATCTCACGGGCATCCTCTAAAACCAAATCGTATTGCATCACCGTAAACCCGGGCAGAATCCGATCCGATATTATCGGAGAACGGGTGCGGGAAATGCGGTTACAGGAAAGAAAGCCATCATCCGCAATATAGCGATTGAGCCACTCGGAAAGATAAATATTCCAGCCCTTTTCGGTATTTCCGTAAGGACTTTTGTCTTCCCGGGAAACATTCAAAATAAAGGAATCCGCCGTATACCGGGAGCGCTGTGCGCTCAGACGAAAATCCGGTGTAAAATCCGCCGTCGGCAGCGTAAAGACATTGCCGTCAGCCAAACTGACCACCCGGGCGCAATCGCGCGTGCGGTGATAAAATATTTGTTTTACATCATCATTGTCCCCGATTTCCCGATCGCCGTCACGCACCAAAGCGCCGTTGCAATAACATTCGACCCGGCCAATCGATTCGGAATCGGAGAATCCGTTTTCGGGATCCATCAAGTAAGCTTTCCACATAAGCAAAACATCCCTTCCCTGAGAAATCTCCTGAATCGGCCGGAAACGCCAAACCAGATTTTCGGCAAACCGACCACTGTATTATCATACACCGAGTGTACCTTTATTTCAAGGGCAATACCGCATAAAGATTATAAAGGCAATTTTCCCCGGCTACAATTTGCGGCACACTGCTGCGACAATTATTTTATGCGGTCTTATCTGAGTTTTCCACGGAAAATTTTCGAAAAACCGGCTGTAAAACGGTAAAAAGAATACCGGAAATCGCACAATTGACGGAAGCTTTTAATAAATTCATCGGAACAATTCCGGGCAACATAAGCGCCATTACCGTATCGTGCGGTATTCCGAAAAAATGTACCGTGAAAATCAAATTCATTGGAATCATGGTTACCGTCATAGAAACGGCACCGACGATCAGCCCGATAATCAAACGATGCCGTGAGGGCTTTGAGCGGTAAATCAGGGAAGCCGATAAAATCATTACCCCGGATGCAACAAAATGCATAATCAAACCGACCCATCCGTTTCCGCCCAGCAAGATTGCCTGCACAAACGAAACCACCAGCAGTACGGCAAGGCCGGGCACCGGCCCGTAAAGGAATGCCGCCAAAAGCACCGGTACATCAGCCATATCGTATTCGATGAAAGGAACCGAAGGAATCACCGGAAAGTGGATAAGCATTACCAGTACCACGGCAATCGCCGCCAGCATACTCAACTGGGTCAGTTCTAACAAGGATAAATGCGATAATCCCCAACACTTCCGTGCGCTCTGCTTCATGATAAGCACCCTTTCTGTGACAAATTCCGCTGCGGTATTCCCGACGCCACTAGCCCTATTGAAAAACTGTGCCTGCCTAATCCGGTGCCGTCAAACACACATCTGTAAACACGGACAAAAAGCACATGCGTTTACAAGTGGGAAATACAACAAAAATCGGTTGCCGAGCGATGTTGTCTTCATCGGCTGCCTACGAAAAAACCCCGCAGAAATCTCTGCGGGGCACTGAACGCAAAAGAAGGAACCTAAGAAATGCGCTCATCTTCTTCCATCCGGACTGTACCGTCGGTTTCGGAATCACACCGAATCTTCCGTTTGTGCACGGTTCGCGGACTATACCGCCGGTGGGGATTTTCACCCCGCCCCGAAGACAGCTTGTTGTTGACGAATTAGAGTATATCATCACAAAAGAATTTTGTCAACCGTGCGCTCAGCCTGTAGTGTACCAATTGTTGTAGTGTACCAATTGATGTGAAACCAAGGGAGTAGAAAAAGGCGACTGAGTTTGTTAGAATAAAGTGACGCCCCACAAAACCCTAACGAAAGGACTCAATCGCCATGGATATGGTAATGCAAGAAGAGAAAAAGGTCAAGAGATATCTTCCACATGAAGTGAATACGAGGATTTATGCGGTTAAATTGAACCGGGAAACAAAAGACATCGGGTTTGGTTGTCGCCGATACCGCATGCGATGTTCTTCTGACGAACCGAGAAAACTGAGGACGGTTTGGAAAGTCTGAACGGTTGCCACTCATTTTAGAAAACGGGACTTGCCTTTTTGAAAATAAGCATTGCCAAGAAATATCAAATCGATGGCGAACAATGCAAGTACGGCGTACGGAATCCACTGAACGGGCGATAAAAGCCTGTCGTCACAAAAAAGAGTCGTAAAACCCGGTGGGATGGCATTGGTCATCATGGCAAACAATTCATATAGCAGAGCCGTGAGAAAAGGAACCAGCAATGTTCCGGTTACACTCAAAAGGAAGAAGCTTCCGGCGGCAAAGGCCAACATCTGACTGAAAATGACGGGAAAATCCATCCAGAAATTGGTGACGATCCGGCCATAGACGGCAAAAAGGATAAGGACATGAAGAACATACCATCCAAACAGCAGCCAAAATAAATCCAGAAGACTTTTCTTATAAACGCGGAGCAATTCGCCGGACGATTCATCCACATAATCCGACAGACCAAACAGGACCCACCAACAGCCGATAAACGGAAGATATTTTTGAAAATCGATGAAAATATTCCGGTACGCCCGATCTGTGTAACCGTAAAAATGCAGATTACTTATTGTGAGAATGGGAATGAGTACCGCCAAAATCGCTATAGGAGCAAAATATAGCAAGCCCATTTTTCGCAAAGTCATCAAAAATAACGTTCGTTCCCTTAATATCTTTTGATAGCGCATAAATAACCATCCTCCGTATTCGGCTGAACCTTTTCTCCGGGCTGTACCATAGGGGAAAGCACCCGAAGCAGTGTTCTTCGTTCGGATTCGGTTGTCGCGCTTACAAAGAAATCTCCTTTCAACTGTGATTCCCAATCAGCCGGAACCAGAAAAACCTTCCCGTTGGCCAAACCGGAGATTTCTTCGGGTTTTCCCGAGGTGATGCACTTTCCGTGGTTCATGATGATGATTTCATCGCAAATGCCGTCAACATCACCGACAATATGGGTAGATATCATGATCACGCCCTTATGGCGACGGGAGGCCACTGCATTTTTAAAGCGGGTGCGTTCCTCCGGATCCAGTCCGCTGGTGGGTTCGTCAAACAGCAGAATATCCGGATCTCCCAAAAAAGCCTGTGCAATGCCTATCCGCCGAAGCATGCCTCCCGAAAGCGAGGAAATCCGTGTCGCAAGGGAGTCCTCCATATGGACCAGAGCGGTACAGCGTTCAATTTCGCTTTTTTGCTCTTCTTTCGGAATTTGTTTCAAACCGGCTAAGTATTCCAACATCTGAAAAACGGTGAGTTCGCGAAACAGTCCAAATTTCTGAGGCAGATACCCGACATTGTTTCCGACGCCCGAAATGGTTCCCTCATTCAGGGAATATAATCCGCAAATGCAGCGAAGAAGCGTTGTTTTTCCGGCTCCGTTCGGGCCTAACAGTCCGTAGACCCCTTCCCGGCATTCCATGGAAATATGATCTACAGCCGTAGTTTTTCGGAATTTTTTGGTGCAATTCGTCAATGATAAGATCATGCGGCATTCGCTCCCCCTTCCAGTTCGTTCACAGCCATTTTCTGTGCGGCTAAATATTCTTCGGAGGTTAATAGTATCGGGTCATTTTTTTGCTGAACAATAAATCTTGCCAACATGTTCACGTCACTTCCGGACCATAGAAAAATATGATCGCTCATCAGTATGGCCGGATCGTATCCGGCAAATTGCATAATTTGACCGGACTCCATAATAATATAATCAGATAAACGAATGTGATCGGTGATCCCCCGGTTGTTTTCTAGTTCGGTTATTGCCGACTGTAATTGATCCAGCCATTGTGAAGTTGCCGGATGGGTACCCAAACTTTCGGTAATTACACGGTACGGGCCCAACGATTCGGCTTCGATGAATCCACCCAGCACGGACAGTCCGTTGGTTTTTCCAAGGAACGCCCCGTTATTTTCGGTCAGGTTGGTTTGCAAATTTCTCACTCCGGAAATGCGAACGGAATAATCCGACAACGGAAGATCTGTTCTTGCAATGTATGCCGGTAATCCGATTTCATCATCCGGTTCCAAAAAATATATTTTTTTGTATCCTGCCCACGGGTAATACGGAAAACAGGACGGCAGGCAAACCGCCTGTTCGTTGCTGTAAAACACCGGGCTGTACCCGCTGTACCGCACCGAAATCGAATGTATTTCTCCCTGCAGAAAAACGGTAAAGTAATCCCCGTCACGGGTAAACGGCAGATCTTTCCCGGTTTCGTCTTTAACCTCGGCAATGTCAAAAGTGCGAAACAATGTAAAAGGATATTCCGAAGCAAAGGGGGAACCGTCCAAACGCATGACGACTTCTCCGTGTATTTTCCTGTCTATCCTCAAATCCATATCGTATGAAACAACGGTAAAATCGGCTTCTTCCTCTTTCGGAGCATGATGATTATAATAAATCTGATCGGGACGAAAGACGCTGGTAGGAGATTCACTCAGATCGATCAAACTTCCTCCCTGCACATAAAAGATCAGATTGATTCCCGCCAGAATCGTACAAATTCCCGCAAGGACGCCGCGGAGAATCGGCCTTTTATTCCACAGAAAACATACAAAACCCGTGCAAAGCAGACAAATCCAGAATAAAACCAGATTCCAGCGCATCGGTTCGCAGGAAACACCGTATTGATAATCGATCACCCAGTTAAGATGAGGCGGCAGAATCAGGCTGAAGAATGTTTTGGCGGGCCACAGATTGATGTGAAGAGCATCATCCAGCAGTCCCGGAATTGAATCGGTGAAAGGAATGACCAAAAATATAATCAGCACCATAACAATATAAGCCTGTATGCGTTTCAGACAAATCCCAAGCAGCCCGCCAATCAAAATAAAAACGGTTCCTGCCAAAAAGGTATTGAGTAGATTTACCCAAAACACATGGGCATAAAAATTTAGCGGCATATGCACAGTCAGTCCGGCGACTGCCGGAACAGCTGTCAGCAAAAAGAAAATACCGCCCAAAAAGACCATCTGAACCGCTAACGGTGATAAAAAAAAACGTAATCGTCCGAATTTGGTGACAGATACGGTTTCCTCTAATCCGCAATGGCGGGAATCATAAAAAATTTCATACGAAGTATACAAAAAAATAACGGAAAGTAAGATATGCGGAGTCAGACATTGATTGAGCATATTCAGAGGATCCGCAGTATAAGTGAAAAAACAGTATGTTTCCCAAATTAGTACCGCAATATATCCCGCTGCCGTTAGCAACAACGGAACAGATACGCGCTTCATGCGAAAAATTCTGATACATTCGGTTTTCAAGCAATTCACCTCATCCGTATGTATATTTTAAAATGACATACACATAATAAAATATGGTAAAATATGATTCTATGTGAAATGAAAAATGAGAATATATCCGCACATCTATTTTTCACAAATAAAAACAAGGGAGGTATCTACATGGAATTGAATAAAATGAGAGATACCTCCCTGAGACGAATTTACTTTAAGTCACTTTAAGTATCGGAGGATAAATGCAAACCAGATTTGCAAGTAATATTAAGTTAATAGGCAGTCATTGACCCGTTGGCTAAATTATTTTTACCTTTAAGCCACCAAGAATTCAAAATAATCTTCCAAGTTCTTTTGGTATTATAAGTGCAAGTTTTGGATATCATGGTTTCTCCCGGCTCACAAAAAATATGAGTGGCTGTTTTCCATGATTTACCCGGCTCGCTTTGCTTAAGATAACAGTTTACACCATCATTTGACGTAACGGAATTATATAATTCACAATACGCCGACTTATATAAACCAATAGGCGCCGTTTCGGCTTGTTCTGCGGTCTTGCTAAGGGTAATCTTCACTGTAGCAGCGGAAACCGACATTGCCGACATTGCCAACGTAATGGCAATCAAAGATACCATAATAATGATAGATATGCAACGTTTCATCTTTTTCATGGCCTGTTACTCCTCATCGTTGATTATTTAGTTGGAAGGCATCTATCGACATCACCCTTCTCTTGTTCAAGCCATAGCACTCACCTCTTCATCACAATCAACAAATTACCCCAGTTATCTGACTTAATTATATTATAGCCCATATTTTTTTTAAGTCAAGAGTAAATTTTATACAAAAATGTAATATTCGGTCATTTCTCAAAGATTTGAAATTGAAAAAAAGTGGAAGAAATTTATATTTGCGCGCATTGTAAAATCAACTTGAACACCTGAATAATAAAAATCCATAGAGATCTT
>CAZMAM010000034.1:0-17011 GCA_964564305.1 uncultured Eubacteriales bacterium | reverse complement strand
ATTCCAAATCCAGACCGGTATCCAACACGGCCGCCACCATGCCCTCGCCGGTATAACCCGCATTCCAGGCGTCCTGAATGCCGACCATATCATAGCTGAAACCCGCTGTCCCCGCGCCCGGCATCACCGGTTCCGGAGCGGTGTACGTATGCTGGACATAGGCCCGCTTTACGCCGTCCATATTGCGGATTTCGTCCAAATACCCGTACGGTACGCGAATCGCCATGGCATTGACCACATTTGTCCACTGAGCCAGTACCGCTACGCTCTCTGAACGAATCGCCTTGACGCTGCCGCTCAAGCCGCGAATTTCCGCCGCCAGCGCATCCTGCCGGGCACGCAAATCGGCGGACTTCGCCTGCGCGGCATCGCCCGCCAAATATCCGGAAATTGCCTCACCAGCCGTCAGCTCTTTGCTGCCGATTTTGCTCGGGACGGCGGCAAATGAATCCAGAACCGCAGCGCCCTTTAACTGGACGATGGCAATCACCATATCGTCATCCGAATAAGACAGATCCTCTCGCCCGGCCTGACTGCTATTTGAGCCTTCAGCGCCGTCAAGGCGGGATAACCCCTCAATTTCCGTGGCTTCTACGGTTATACCCCCCCCCGCGTCCACCGAAGCGATAGCGGGAGCAAGCACCATAGACGCCAGAAGCCCTACGGTAAGCAGTATGGCAAGGCCGCGTGTTCGTTTGTGCACATGTCTCATAACTCAATCTCCTTACGCGTGACAAATCTGCCACATAAAATAACAGCTGATCCAATGCACCCGGAGGGCTTCTTCGGTGGATTGGAACATTGGAATCAATACCATTCACACCTATATACTATACAATGATCGGCGCTCGCTGTCAAGTATTTGCCGCGAAATTCAGGCATGAGGCCGGTTTTGGGCCAAATCTGCCCGCCGCATCAATCCTCGTATCCCGTTTTCAGGGTAATTTCAAAATGATCGCCGTCGTGAATCGCGGTGCTGTCCACTCCGGTGAGCAGCTGCTCGCCGCCTTGGGTAAAGCACCACCATTCCTCTTTGGATTCATCCGCCCGAATACCGTTGACCTCGGTCACAAACAAGCCGTATTGGCTCTCCTCGCCCTTAATCAGCCCGTTTTCCTCTAAAGCGGCGCGAAGCGTTTCGGCGGAGGTGGTGTAGTGAAAATCCTGCGTTTGCTCTCCCGCCGTCACCGTCACCGAAATCTGTTTGGAGGAGCCGTCACCGGAATCCTGACCGGCGCATCCGCAGCAAAGGCAGAACATCAGCAGCAAAGCGCAAATCCATGAGGCCATTCGTTTCATAAGCGTATTCTCCTATTCTCACTTCTAACCGGTTTTTTGTACCGCGGAAGACCGATTTTGAGACAGCCGTCAACGTTTAACCAATTCATTCGGCATTCTTGGCAAACGGTTGCAAACTGCGCTTTAAAATCCCGTGCATCTGCGCAATAGCAACGCCGTAATTGGTCATCGGAATCCCCGCCTGCGCGGCAAAGTTGGCGCGTGCGCTCATCTCCCGCCCGTTGAGCATACACCCACCGCAGTGTATAATCAGCGCAAACGAAGACAAATTTTCGGGAAATTCCCCGCCTGACGTGAAAGCATAGCGAAGATCTTTGCCCGTATACGCATTTATCCATTTGGGCAGTTTTACCGTTCCGATGTCGTCGCATTGGCGGTGATGGGTGCAGCCCTCGCAAATGAGCACCGTATCGCCGCTCTGTAAGCAATCCAAATAAGCCGCTCCTTCGACCGCCTGCCGCAAATTTCCTTTGTAGCGGGCAAAGAGAATCGAAAAGGACGTCAGCGGCACCTCCGGCGGCGTGACGGCGGCAACCGCTTCAAACGCCTGCGAATCGGTGACGACCATACGCGGCGGTACGGCCAGCGCTTTCAGCGTTTGAGCAAGTTCGGTTTCCCGCGTGACCACAGCGGTTGCGCCCGCCTCCAGCACATCCCGTATGGTCTGCTGTTGCGGCAAAATCAGCCTTCCCTTCGGCGCCGCGGAATCGATCGGCGTCACCAAAACCACCGTATCGCCCGGGCAAAGTAAATCGGCAATCAATTTGCGGCGGTTTTCCCGGCCGTTTGCCAGTTGCGCCACCTTTTCTTTTAACTCGTGAATATGCCAGCCCGTTTTGGCGCTGATATACAGTTCGTTATCGCCCGGCTCGGGAGGCGTGATTAAATCCGCCTTGTTGTACGCGAGAATAAAGGGAATGTTCTGTTCCGCAAAGAGTGACAGCAGCTTTTTGTCTGTTTCGTTTAGGCCCGTTTGCGCGTTGGCCACCAGCACCGCCAGATCAGACGAGCGCAGCACCTCACGGGTTTTTTGAATCCTCAATTCCCCCAAATCGCCCGAATCGTCAAATCCGGGCGTGTCCACCATTACCACAGGGCCGAGCGGAAGAAGTTCCATCGCTTTTTTTACCGGATCGGTTGTGGTGCCCGCCACATCCGAAACCACACAGAGCGACTGCCCGGTCACGGCGTTGACCACACTTGATTTACCGGCGTTGCGGCAGCCGAAAAATCCGATGTGTACCCGCTCGGAAGAGCTCACCGCGTTCAAACTCATTTGGCGCACTTCCCTTTCAGCAACAATCAAAACCGAAAATCCCGGTGGTTGGAATGCTTGATGTCTTCAATATGCTGCGCCGCTATGGCGCGAACCTTTTCCTTGGGAATCTTGGCCAGTTCTTCCTCAATTAGCCGAAAACCGACTGAACGGGTTTCGGGAGAAGCGTAATCAACCAAATATTCCGTCAGCGTCATCAGCGCGTTCGGGTGGCAGCAATTCAGAATTTGTCCGTTTTTGCACAGGCTCATAAAACGGTCTCCGGTGCGCCCTTCCCGGTAACAGGCCGTGCAAAAAGACGGGATATGTCCTTTTTGCATCAGCCAAAGCACCACTTCATCCAGCGTGCGCTGATCGGATACATCGAACTGTTCGGAATCATGCGGGCGCTGTTCTTCTGTGTACCCGCCCACAGATGTGCGGGAAGCGCCGCTAATCTGCGAAATGCCCAGCCGCAACGCACGCCCCCGAACTTCCTCGGATTCGCGTGTGGAAATAATCATACCGGTATAGGGCACCGCCAAACGAATGACCGCAATGATTTTTTCAAAAATATCGTCCGGAATGGAATTGTCAAACGCGCTCGGGTCAATATCGTCCGCAGGTTTTACACGGGGGACGCTAATCGTATGCGGGCCGACTCCGTGCACCGCTTCCAAATGCTCCGCGTGCATAATCAGCCCGGCCAATTCGTATTTGTATTTTTCCAAACCGAACAGTACGCCTAAACCCACGTCGTCTATTCCGCCCTGCATCGCGCGATCCATCGCTTCGGTATGATAATCGTAATCGTGTTTGGGGCCGATAGGGTGCAGGTTCAGATAACTTTCTTTATGATAAGTTTCCTGAAACAAAATATACGTGCCGATTCCGGCTTCTTTTAACCGGCGGTAATTTTCCACGGTCGTGGCCGCGATGTTCACGTTTACCCGGCGTATGGCACCGTTTTTATGCTGAATGCTATAGACGGTTTGAATACATTCCAGAATATATTCGATGGGATTGTTGACCGGATCTTCCCCCGCTTCTAAGGCCAGCCGTTTATGACCCATATTTTGCAGCGCGATGACTTCCTCCCGCACTTCATCCTGAGTCAGCTTTTTGCGGGCGATGTGCTTATTTTTCAGATGATACGGGCAATACACACAGCCGTTGACGCAATAATTCGAAAGATACAGCGGCGCAAACAGAACAATGCGGTTTCCGTAAAAAGCCAGTTTAATCTCCTCGGCAATGCGGTACATCTCCTCGGTCTTGCCCGGAATCTCGCAAGCCAGCAGCACCGAGGCCTCGCGATGCGTCAGGCCCCGGCATGCGGTTCCGGATCCGGTCTTGTACGGCCTTGCCTTGGCCAGAATCTCATCCACCAGCGCCGCATTATTTTTGTTGGCTTCGGCATAGGCCAAAGTCTCCTGAATTTCCGCATCGTTGATAAATTCCTCCGCCCGCAGAGAAGCGGGATTATACACGGCCATATTCTCTCTTTCCTTCCCTGTTTCGTTCATCACCTGAATATTTCGGGGTTTCCCCGTTACCGCTCTCGCTTGACGTCTCCCCGATCCACCGTCAGGCGGTATCCGATGCTTTCCATTCGCGCCTCCAGACATCCCCGGCACTGAGCCGCTTCTTCTCCCGTACAGATTTTCCCGTTATACAATTCATATTTCTTCCGCACGCCTACGGGGGAAAGATTTGGCATCACCACATTGGCCCCCGCCGATATGCCCTTTTCTCGGCCCAGAGGATCCGCCGTACCCAATGCGGTAGTGGCCGGAAGCAAAACCGGCGGATGAATCAGCCGAATGACAGAAAGCAAATAGCACGTCAGTTCCGCCGACCCCGCCTCAAATCCGGCAAACGGCGTATCTTTATGCGGGATAAACGGGCCTATGCCGCACATATCCGGATGAAACGTCTCGATAAATTTCAAATCCTGCGCAAGCATCGCGGCCGTCTGGAAGGGGGAACCGACCATAAAACCGCACCCCACCTGATACCCAATCTCCCGCAAAACAGATAAACAGCGGAAACGGTTTTCATAAGACATTTTTTCGGGGTGCAGGCGGCGGTAATGTTCCTCATTAGCCGTCTCATGCCTGAGCAGATACCGATCGGCTCCGGCCCGGAACAACCGCCGGTAGCTTTCATCGCTCCGTTCCCCGAAAGAAAGCGTGACCGCGCAATCGGGATACCGGCTTTTAATCTCCCGAACAATTTCACACAGCACATCATCGGAAAAATACGGATCCTCCCCGCCCTGAAGCACAAAAGTGCGAAATCCCAAATCGTATCCTTCCCGGGCGCAGGATAAAATCTGAGACGAAGTGAGGCGGTAACGCTCGGCATGAGCATTGCTGCGGCGAATCCCGCAATAGTAGCAATCGTTGACGCAAATATTGGAACACTCTATCAGTCCGCGCGTATACACGGCGTCAGCGTAGATACGCTTGCGCGCCAAAACCGCCTTTTCGGCAAGATAATCCGCCGCCTGCGCGGTACGCTCGGTGATTAACCGCTCATATTCCCGAAGGGATAATCCCCTCTGCCGTTCCAAACGGTCGATTAGATCAAACGTCGACTCACTCATGGGTAATCACATGAGAGTATGCCGTTTTCACACTGATTCCCCTGACGGCGCCGATTTTCCCGGACAACGCGGAGATGACGTCCTGAGGGGCGTCCAGCACAATGGCAATCACATAAATGTGCTTTTCCCGGTACGGGATACCCATGCGCCCGATAATATATGCCGCGTATTCGTGCAAAACGGCGTTCAGCCGCTCGACCGACTCCGGCTCTTCCACGATGATTCCCATCACCGCGACTCTGCTTTCCATCTGTTGTTTCGCCTCCAATACGGGAAATATCCCAAAGATTCCGGCCTCCGCCTTTTTGGCGGCGCCAAACAAAAAAACCGCCGCGCCGGCAAGGCGTGACGGCTCACTTTACCCAAAAAGTTATCTGAAGCCATCGAAATCAAAGCTGTCGCCTTTCAGCCGGATTAGAAAATCTTCATGTCGGGCAATATATTTTTCCTTTTAATGAATGTCACACAACAGGCGTGAGCGGATTTTTGCCAAGCGGAAAAAGAACCGCTGCAAAGCCGTATCTGCGTATATCATTGTAGCGCAGAGCGTATAATTTGTCAAGCGAAGAAAAGGGCTAAATGGTATCGTCGTCATCGTCATCGGCCGAACGGCGGCGCGGGCGCACAAACCGGCTGCGATCGTCGCTCTCCTCATGCCTTGCCCGGGATTCTCCGTTGGCGTCGGAAAAAACCGTTTCCTCTTGAGATGTTTCCCCTTCGTCCAGATTCAGCAGGTGCATGGCTTCCTTTTCTTCGGGGTGTTCCTCATAATAAGGATCGATCATATGTTTTTGAATCACGGGAAACACCCAAAATTGGATAATCAGGGCACGAATTCCCGGCAAAAGGAAAATGGCAAACAGAAGCGAGGGAACCATTAAAAATCCGTTTTCAAAATAAATCAGCACCGCTGCGGGCGCGACAAATACCAAAGCATATAAGAACAGCAAAGAAACCGTGATCAGCAAATTTTCCTTCAGTCCGGCGGAAGACAGCAGAAAAGCGTTGCGGTAAATCTGCTTAAAAGAAAGGCGAAATGTCACGATTAAGGTATTGATGTAATACTTCATAAAAGTGACCACAATAAAAGTGCAACCGGAAATGACCAATCCGATTTTACCGAAAAGAGAGTTCCATCCGAGATAGAAATAGTAAATATCAAACAGCAATAACGCGGTCACCAAAAAATTAATCAGACCGATGGGCAGCGCCTGTTTCCAGTTTCGGCGAATGGCAGCAAAAAAATCATCTTTTAAAAAGGTTGGCTTTTCCCGAATATAATTGCGCGCAATCATGGCGGATCCGACATTTCCCAGCCCAACTGTCACCAAAGGCAGCGAAACCAACAGCGTAAGCAGGCTAAGCGGAATCATTTCCCAAAATTTTCGGCCCAAAATACTAAAAAAAAGCGGAAAACCTTTTTTCTTGGGATCGTTTTTTCCGATTCCGGGTCCCGGCTTTTCGTACCGAGACGTTCCGCCAAACAAACCCATAATTTTCCCTCTATTCCGCAGCGGCCACTTGCAGCATTAACGCGCATTCCAGCCGTTTCTTTTCCAACTCACAGGTCAGCGGATAAGGCGTAAGCACATCACCCGTGTATTGTTGATTGTTGGCGTTGCACCCGCCGGAGCAATAAAACTTGGCCCAGCAATTCCGGCACTCCGCTTTGGCGTAAACCGTGGAACGGGCAAACCGATCCTTCATCCGACGGTCGTATTCCCCGGTGAGTACATCACCCATTTTCCATTCCGGTTTTCCGACAAACTGATGGCAAGGGTAAACGCTCCCCTGAGGATCCACCGCCGCATATTCGTTGCCGCAGCCGCATCCGCGCAGCCGCTTAATCGCACAAGGGCCCTGCTCCAAATCAATCATAAAATGGAAAAAGTGAAAACAATGTCCCTCTTTTCGCCGTTGAAGCATAATCTGAGCCAACCGATCGTATTCCCGAAAAATATCGGGAAGATCGCTTTCGCGTATTGCAAACGGAAGTGAAGGATCGCAAATTACCGGTTCCACCGATATTTGATCAAATCCGAGTGAAGCCAGATGCAGCACATCCTCGGCAAAATCGAGATTTTCCCGAGTAAATGTGCCACGCACATAATAATCCTTGTCGCCGCACTGGCGCACAAAGCGCTGCAGCTTCGGCACTACGCTTTCGTAACTGCCTCTTCCGCCCGCATTCGGGCGCATGGCGTCGTTGATTTCCCGCCGCCCGTCCAGCGAAAGGACAACATTGTGCATTTGCTCGTTAAAAAAAGCCGTCAATTCATCGTTGAGCAAAACGCCGTTAGTGGTCACGGTGAAGCGAAAGCGTTTATGATACGGTTCTTCCAAAGATCGGGCATACGCGACGGTAGCTTTCATGACATCCGCATTCATCAGCGGCTCCCCGCCGAAAAAATCCACTTCAAGATTATGCCGCTGCCCGGACTGTCGCACCAGAAAATCGATCGCGGCTTTCGCGACCTGTTCGCTCATCATCCCCGTCTGCCCGCCGTAGGTACCCTGACCCGCAAAACAATACCGGCACCGCAGATTGCAATCGTGACAGACATGCAAACACATTGCTTTCAGCGGAGCCGAAACCATCAAATCCGAAAAATTCTCGTAATCGTCCGGACTGAACAGTAGGCCTTCCTGTTTTAATGTATACAGCTCGCGGTAAATTTCCCGCAGCAGGGAAGAATCATACTGCGGAAGCGCATCAAGGACTTGCCCGGGACACTCCTCCTGTGCAATATCCTCCAATTGCGAGAGCAAATCGTAGGTCGGTTTGTCCACCGAATGCACCGCCCCGGAGTTCACATCCAGAACAATACAATAACCGTTGTTTTCAAATAAATGAATCACACAAAACGCTTCCTTAACGATGATGAACGATGATGATTTGGGATGATTTGGCGAGCGAAGATATCAGAAATTGTCAAAAAATCCGGCAAAGCCGGATTTTTCGTTATGCCAATACCGCATTAAAAATTTACGTTCCGAAAACGGCAGGCAGATTTTTCGCAAGATCAAACAAAAACCGCAACGAACCCCTTAGTTACTCGCGAGAAATTTGGGCCAAATGACAGAAAAGCCACTCGCAGATAAGAGGCATTGCACAATAACCGGCCTTTGTGCGGTGTTGCTCTATTTGCTTTCCCGCTCACATTTTTGGTTAGCCACCGTACAGGAAGTCTTGCAAGCGGATTGGCAGGATGCCTGACATTCCCCGCATCCGCCGGTTACAGCCGATTGCTTTAAATTTTTGCTGTTAACGGTTTTAATGTGCTTCATAACATTCCCCTCCCCAGTTTCTTTTAACCAAGGCAATAAAATACCCGGAATACCCAACACAATATTTCAAGCGCGTTACATTTTCGGTGTTTCAGGAATAACATCCAAAATGAAATGAAAATGTAAATTAAGCGGCTTTATTACGCTTTTTTACCCTTTTTCTTGCCCTTTTGCTTTTCCTCTTTCGGTTTTTCCTCGCTGTTCGGACTTGCTTCTTTTGAAGTTTCCTGAGTGTCATCCGCGTTTTTCTGTTCAATGGCCTTGGGTGAATCTTTCTTTTCGATGGCAGCGGGCTCTTCATCGTCATCGAAATCGTCGTCGTCCAATTCTTCGTTCGGATCGTGCACCGTCTCGCAAGACTGAACCGCCCATTTCATAATGGTCATTTTGCTGCGATCGGCCCCGGTCTCGATAACCAAAGCATCTTCCTTTACCTGAAGAATCCGCCCGCAAATGCCGCCGATGGTCGTGATTTCATCACCCACCCGCAAACTATTGCGCATTTTTTGCTCTTCTTTTTGACGCTTACGCTGAGGACGGATCATTAAGAAATACATCACCGCAATCAGCACCACAATCATAATAATAGACATAATATTCCCTGTCATGATACCCTGCTGGGCACTGTTATCCATTCTGAGAATCTCCCCTATCTGCAACATTTTCCTTATTATAGCGAATTGAAACGAAAAAGGCAAGCCTTTTCTCTGACGCCGCACCCGAAAATTTCGCGCGGGTAAATGACACCGGAAATAGGGCAAACCAATGCAAAAAAGGTAAAGACAGTACCGAATAATGATTGTGCGTCAGAGCGTCGGCGAATTTTTTGTCAAATGCATCAAAAATCGCGGGGAATACTTGGTGTATTTCCGAACATTTTTGTAAAATATGACGGAAAAGATGCCCAGCCGTTGGATGGCCAAGGCGGCAGCCGATTTTTTCGGTGCTGCCATAACGGAAAAAGCGCAGGCAGATGACACGCAAAGCCATCAGGCGGTCATTGTGCGGTGCTGCCGAAAACGCCTTTTTTGCCATATCGCGTTCTTCACATAAAACAAAAAGCCCGGAACTGGGCTTTTACCTGAACGGTGCACAAAAATAATATGGTGGGAGAGGATGGATTCGAACCATCGAAGTCAGTGACAACAGATTTACAGTCTGCCCCCTTTGGCCACTCGGGAACTCTCCCATCGCGAAGGACAGACTGAATATATCATATTCGCTCACATTTGTCAAGCAATTTATTTCCGAGTGAAACGGAGTTTTTCAACCGTTTCGAAACATCTGTAATTATTCCGAATCAACCGGTTCGGCTTTTGGATCATTCATAGGACCATAGATAACCTCATACTGCGGCAAACACCAAGCGGCCAGTTTCTTGGCCTGCTTATAGAAGAAAACCATCCAGTCACGACTGCTTTCATTAATGCTTTCCTTATACAGTGCCCACCCGACATAATACCAGTTATGGATTGCAGAATAAGCCATCCAATGCAAATGTTCCCGCTCTGTGGCCGGTCGTCCGAAATATGCTTCGAGAATATCCTTTATCTTCGGTTCATCCACGTCATATTCCAATCCGGCAATTACCCGTCCAAAGTCATAACCGGGATCGTTATAACCGGCAAATTCATAATCGATAATATCCAACGTGGTATCCGTCAACAAAACATTGTCGATATTGATATCGTTATGACACATGGTGTGCTTTACGCCGTCCATATCGGCGTATTTTTGCAATTTGCGAATCATAATCCATTCTTTTTCAAAAATTTTAAACAAATCCCCCTTCACTTCACCGGCCGCTTTAAAGAGGCGTTCTGTCTGCACCACCGGATCATAATCGTATTCCTGCCAATTCGGCATATCATATCCCGCATCGTGAAAAGCCTTGATTTTTCTGGCAATGCGTTTCATCAACTCACCGTCATAGTAATATTTTCCGTGCAAATCAAGGCAATTTTCACGAAACTTGGATATTTTGGCGCCCTGTTCATCGATATAGATGAGGGTATCATCCGTATGAACTTTCGCCGCAATCCTGTTCGCGGCGCACTCATTTTTTCTATAGATAAAAAAGCGGGTGCTATCGCCCGGATAGCGAAAAATATAACGCTCGCCCCGAACCACAAATGTAAACAGAATATTGGATAATCCTTTTTGCAGAACATTAATATTGCTGATGTCGTGCTCCTGACAATGTAACACAGAACAAATTTTGTCATTTATCCAGCCGGAGACATTACTCAGAAACAGTCCGTCAATATTTTGAATTTCCTGAATAGAATCAAATTCAAACAAAAAATCAGGTGAATACTCGCGTGCGTACATCTCTAAATCGTCTGCATGACGCGATATGAATTCTTCCCAAAATAAAGATGAAATCCGAAAATCGTCGATTTCCTTTTCCAAATAAGATACCAGTCTGCGGGACAAATCCGGATCGAAATAAGCATGCCCGTAAATACATTCCCCCGAAGGGGAGCAACTGTAAACATTCAGAATACGTCCGTGGGAATTTTTCTTAACGACAAGTTCATTATGTGCGTTGGCTTTGTAGACCGTTGCGTGAAAAGAATTGTATTCATACGGCGAAAACGGATTTTCCTCAAAGTAATTATCGCAATTTAATATATATGTGGATCCAAGACGTTCCCTTGCGATATAAAGCGAGTAAATATTATTTTTCTTGAGGTCCGGATTTATCTCTAAATTCACACCCCATTTGTCCGCCAAAAAGAAATAAAGCTCCTGTTTATAACCGATGACAACCGTGATATCCTCGATTCCGGCCTCTTTTAATTGCCGAATTTGACGCTCAATCAATGTCTCCCCGTTTTTCATAAAGAGTCCTTTCGGCATATTGTAAACCGACTTCGCCGAAATATCGGAATCTCCTGCGGCAAGAATCACGGCATTAGTCACTTTAAGCGATTCGATTTCCTTCAGCCCTAATGCCGTCACCGTGTGATTAGAAATATAACCTTTTTCTTCCAGGCCTTTTACCAGTTTTGCGACTTCCTCAACGGATTTAAACGCATAATAATGAACATTCCGATACACATAATCGGCAATATGCGCAATTTCCTGTTGGCTTTTCAGCACGGTATTGATGATTTCAAATTCTTTATATGTAATCATGTTCTTTCCCTCCGGATGTCTTGACGTTTACCACGGCACTTCGATGCCTTCCGCCTCGCGTTTTTGTTTTAACAACAGCAGCCCCTCGAATTTATCCAAATCTTCCTTTACCGTAATCTTAAAATTGTAACCGGACGATTTGGAAAACCATAATCGCTTGCCTAAAGCAAGATACACAGAGGTGGTATGCGGTTCCAAATCTTTTAATATGCCCAAATTTTTTGCCTCGTCATAAGTATCTAAGAGTTCGCCATACCGAAATGTCCACGGATTGCTGAAACCTTTTACGGTTTCCCTGATGAGATTCGTCGTTGTGCTGTTTTCGTTATCTTTCAGGCAGGTGCAAAGAGGAACATCCTCGCTGCAGATGCCGTTGCCGTGCTCCTGCGCGACACGGATGCTGTCGTTGATGATATCCGGCGTCGAGAATGGAGAAACGCCAAACGAGAGAATAACGATATCCTCGGGACGAATTTTGTCACGCAGGTTATAGATACCGTTCATTGTCGATTCCTGAAATGTATCTCCACCCGGAGCCAGCCACCGCAATTTGTCGATATGATATTCCGCGCCAATACGCTTGACTTCATCGCGCCATTCATGATGACACACAATCTCTATTGCGTCTACCAGATCATCTTTTTGAAAATTTTCCAGCGTGTATGCCAATACGGGCTTGCCCAATACTTTTATAAATTGCTTGGGAATATCGCCGCCGACCCTTTGCCCGATGCCGCCGGCTAATATAATGGCTATATGCATTTCAGGCATCTTCCTTATCTATGTGTCCAACAAACAAACAATATCGCGTAAACGGTTCATTTTTAAGCCGTAATTGAGTTAGACACAGACAATGCAATATCATCTGTTTGTCTGCGGTGAATTATATCATTATTTACGCTATATTGCAATTCTCCGTGCAACGCCGCCTAAAGTTTTTGCTTTTCAACAGATAAACAATGCCGCGCATTGTTAGATTAACTACAAGAATCAGAAGGGATACAAAAGCAGCATTTTCGATGAGAAGTTGTGCCTCAAATTGGTTAATCATCAGTGCAACCGGCTTCGGAGAAGGGGGAGCCAAAAACGCAACCGCCGAAATCGTCATCATGGAATTGACAAAAAAATATGAAAACATCTCCAACAGTGTCCATTTTACTTTGGGCAAAATAACGTCCATAATGATAGCACGTCTGCTGATACCAAGCGTCAGTCCGACATCCTCTAAATTTTGATTGACCTTGCCGAGCGTGTTGTAAATCATCAGATAAGGAGACGAGAAAAAATGAATAGTATTGACAAGCAATATAATTAAAATCGTCCCATAAATCATCGTGCCATGAAAAAATATGACGTAGGAAAGCCCTAACACAATGCCGGGTATAGCCATTGAAACAAGTGACATCAGGTGAACACAACGATGAAGCGGCCCTTTGGCTCTTGCAGTCATGTAAGCACACAAAAAAGCCAATGCCGTTCCGATCAGAGAAGTGAAAACGGAATATAACACCGAATGCAAAAGATAGCCCAATGCCCCGCGGCTGACAGCTGCCTGTATATGGCTTAGTGTCGGTGTCGAATTGACAGGATATTTTGTTTCAAGCATCATGACGAAAAATACAGTTACAGGCATAAGTATCAGCATACAAATCAAACCACAAAAAATATATGCCACCGTTTTCTGAACTTTACTCCCGTTCGAAGAAACACCCTCGGTCACATAATTTGATTGTATGCGTTCCGGATTGATCAGGTCAACAATAAAAGCTATAACCGCCGGGAGCAGCAAAAACATACCGATTACGCTCCCACTATCGTAATCAATCATACCGACAGCTTTGTTATACATCAGAACAGGAAGAGTAATAACTTTTCCGCCTATCATAAGGGGAACGCCGTAGTCCGTGATAACCATTGTAAAAATCGTGAAAAAAGCGGAAATAATCGTTTTGCGCATGTATGGTAAAGTGATATCCTTGAAACGGTGCCATAGCGGCACGCCAAGAACTTCGGCTGCTTTGTGCGGCATGCCATCCTCGTATCGGAGAATATCCGCAAACATCAGATACGCCACGGGAAATGAATAAAGAACACCGCCAGCGATAATTCCGATAAAACCATAGATTCCGGTATGAATGCCAAACAAATTTGTCAAAATTCCATCTGTTCCAAACAAAGCCACCAATCCGAAGGCATGGCTTATAGATGGAATGAGCATCGGTACCGTAAAGATTAAATCGAAACATGTCTGAAATTTTGTCACAATTCTCCGTGTACTCCATGCGGCAAAGAAAGCTAAACAAAGCGTGATACAGGTTGTGGCAAGACTCGTGGTCAGAGAGTTACGCACCGCTTGTCCAAACATGGGCAGACGAACCATCGTACGAAAACCTTCCGGAGTAATGCGCCGGAACATAGAAAAAATCGGGAAAATAACGCAGAATAAAAAGAACAACCCAATGCAAATATTGATCACGGTTATTCCTCTGCTCTTCCGCTTCATGGTTGCAAATCCTCCCTGTTGGAAAATCGTAGCAAGGAGTCGATCTTGGTCTCCAAGTTATCTACTACGAAAGTGCGTACATATTCATTTACCGGATGTCTGATAATATTTTCCGGTGTATCAATTTGACAGATTTCTCCGTGATTCATAATCATGACCCGGTCTGATAAGGCAAATGCCTCTTCCTGATCATGAGTGACATATATGACCGTCATCCCGAATGTCTTTTGAAGATTCTTTAACTCTTTTCGCATAGAGAGCCTCGTTGCCGCATCTAAAGCGGACATAGGCTCATCTAAAAGTACGATATCCGGGTTCAAAGCCAAAGTCCTTGCTATGGCAACTCGCTGCTGTTGACCGCCTGAAAGTGCACGCGGATATTTGTTCCTTTGCTCTTCCAAACCAACCATGCCTATCAGACGCTCGGCAATTTTTATCGCCTCAGCCTTAGAAATACCGTGAAATTTCATGGCATATTGAATATTTTGTAATACCGTCATGTTTTCAAACAACGCATAATTTTGGAACACAATGCCCATTCCGCGCCTGTCCGGCCTTTCACGGGTAATATCGACCCCATTTCTGTAAATAGTACCCGTGTCGGGAGAAAGCAAACCA
This sequence comes from uncultured Eubacteriales bacterium, assembly GCA_964564305.1. Classification (GTDB taxonomy): domain Bacteria; phylum Bacillota; class Clostridia; order Oscillospirales; family Acutalibacteraceae; genus RGIG1959. The sequence goes on along the minus strand of CAZMAM010000034.1, from coordinate 2,299 downwards.
ATTAAAATTCGAAGCAGTGTTGTTTTCCCACATCCGGAAGACCCAAGGATAGAAAGAAACTCTTCCGCAAAAACATCAAAGCAAATATTCTTTAGCGTTTCTAAACCGTCAAATTTTTTTGAAATATTCTTGATTTCAAGTCTTTTATTTACGAAAATGTCCATTTTCCCAAAAGCCTTTCCTTTTCTTGAAGCGTATCATTTGACATATTGCCATAATGGATATTCTCGGGATAATCTGCGATTTTTGGCGCAAAATCCTTAAATATTTGATCCGGGAAAAAGCGCTCGTTATTCCCACGACATAAATCCGTGGATAAGTAGTTGAATACATCCATGACGCATTGACGAGTGGCGCCGGACTGTAAAACTGCGTTTCCATACATACTGTATGGGGCACCTTCCTCAAAGAAAACAATGCCCAAGTCAACACCATTATGAATCTCAGTTACAGCTTGAGAGATCATTCCAAGACCTATGGCCGCTTCTCCCTGTGTCAACGCGTTAACAGGTCCCGAGCCGGAGGAAGTAAACTGCAGAATGTTATTCGACAATTTTGCAAAATACTCAAATGCCTCATCTTCACCCCACTCATTCGTCAACTGCCGAAGGAACATATAACCTGTGCCGGAAGAAGCGGGATTTGGCATAGATATGAGCCCCTTGTAGCAGGGATCCAACAGATCTTGATAGGATTGAGGCTTCTCCAAGCCCTTTTCTTCAAGGATAGCAGAGTTCAGAATAATGCAACCTCCATTCTTACATTCCGGAGTAAAGCGATGCCCTTCAGGTACGATCTCATCCAAAAAAACAGAATAATCAAAATCTGTAAGTTCCGCTAAATATTCACTGCACTTATACAAATAACCATACTCTTCCGAAAGGATGATATCACATTCACAGTTCTCTCCCTCTTCCAAAACCTTGGCTGCAATGGTGCTACTGTTCATATATTCCAGCGTGACATCATAATCCGGAAATTTCTTTTTAATCTCCTCAAGATAATATTGATTTCTGTAATCCTCCCCACTGGTCCAGATGATAACGGAATGATTGTCATCAGCAATCGATGAACAACCGCCAGTGATGCCGATAAGCATTACAACAAGAGCTAATGTCATCCAAGCTGAAAATAATTTTTTGATTGTTTTCATGATACACATACCTCCTACATGGAATAACTTTAAAAAAAGCCTTGCTCAGCTTAATTTGCCCCGATGTCTTCACGAATTCCGGCACAGGTTCTTATTTATCCTATTCAATAATTTTTCATGTCTATAAATCATAACTCTTATCAATAGCTTTTAACTCCTTAAATGTATCGATTTCAACAATATCCGTTGCAAGACATTCTCGGATTTCAACGCGATAGTGATCCCGACAATAACAAAGCGGAATCTGTTCCCAATAACGTTCTTTTCCTCCCGGCGATTCATACACCTGCGGTATATCTACAGAAAGTCTGTTTCCATCTTCAGCGTTCCAGTAGGAAATGCCGACCATCTGCCAAATATTATCACCTTCACCGCCAATTTGCTCATCGACAATGACACGATCTTTCACCCTGAAACACCAATCATCCGATCTTTTCATTTTGATGCCCAAAAAATCAGAGGTGTAGTGATATTTCCTTATAATTTCGGGATTAGAAAGCAATAAATCAGCTTCAAATACATAGGCGTTGGAAAACAAAAATCGCGCTACAAGCGATGAACTGATGTTATTTGCTTCATTGTACATAGGATTTTCCAAGAATCGTATCATGGGATATTTATAGAGTAACTGATCAAATTGCTCGGCCAAATATCCCCGCACGATGACGATGTCCTGAATACCCGCCGCAAGGCACGCATCAATAAGATGATCGATAATTCTCACACCGTGTACTCTCACCAGTGGTTTGGGAGTGTTGAGTGTGATGGGAATCAATCGCGAACCAAAACCCGCCGCAATAAAAACAGCCCGCTTCGCGCGATACGGCTCAAGAGCGGAAATGCCTTCTGCGGTAATTCTGCCATTTTTCACAAGACCCTGTGATTCGAAATCACGCAAAACATTGTCTTCCATATTCCACTTGAAGCAACACTCTACGGTATCCCCTTTATGACCCTCGTCTGATCTATTACCGCCTTCTGCAAGACTGACCAGTATGTCAAATTGTTGCCGGGTCAATGCCATGTGAAATCGCCTCTAAAAATTTTATGTAAAATACACTGACTTGAAACATGAAGATATAAAATAAAATAACAATTAAGGGAGCCTCTAATTAATAGGCTTCAGCCATATTTTTGCAGTTCCAT
>CAZMAM010000033.1:0-17266 GCA_964564305.1 uncultured Eubacteriales bacterium | reverse complement strand
ACACGCATTCATCGATTCAGGACGAGAATTTGCTTATTATGCGGTGTTGCCTTAAGTTTGTCCATGATGTGTGGCCGTAAAAAAGATTGACAGTTTTGCGCCGGGTATGGTATACTCGGGACAACGGAGAAAGAAACGCAATCAGTGCATTGGAAATTAACCCGGAAAGGAGCTCTCCCAATGGCAGAATTGGCTTTTGTTTTAGCGCATATGGGGGGGGGTATTTTGTGAAAATATAGGCGATTTTGCGGGAAATACAAAGAAAAGCATAGGTCTGTCCGGCCGCTGCTCGGCTTGCCGGTTATCCGGTGTGCCACACAGCGGCTGTTTTTATACCTCGGTGGCAAAGCGGAAAAAGTGCGGCAGAAGTGAGATTCCTGCATCCCGCTTTGCTGTCGGGGAATTTTGATTTCAAGGAGGATTCACTATGCGAAAGATGGGGAAAAAGTTGCTGGCGGTGCTTTTCGCTGTGGCGCTGCTGCTGTGCGCCGTCCCTGTGGGGAGCATCGCCGTGAGCGCGGAGCAGAGCGGGGATTATGAATATGAAATTTTTGATGACGGATCCGCATCCATCCTCCAGTATATGGGGGAGGGCGGTGATATCGTTATTCCCGATGAGATAGATGGACACAAAGTAATCGAAATATTTGATAATTCATTTTCGTGGTGTGATTCTCTCACATCGGTTGTTATTCCAGACGGAGTTGTTAACATTGGTTATTGTGCTTTTGCAAACTGTACCTCATGAAAATCCGTCACTCTTCCAAAAAGTTTACTGGGGATTGGACTGGTTGCATTTAGTAATTGTACCTCTTTGGAAACTATCTTTATCCCGGAAAATGTACAGAACATTGGTTCCGGTCTTACTTTGGAAGGTGTGTTTGACGGTTGCTCCGCACTGAAATCCATTACAGTGGATGACTGCAACAAATACTTTGCCGATATTGATGGTGTCCTGTTTTCCAAAGATTTATCTTCATTGCTTACTTATCCCAATGCTCATGGGACAGAATATATTGTTCCGGAATATGTGACAAAAATTGGAGTTGACGCATTTTGTCAATGTGACGGTTTACATTCGGTTACCATTCCCGGCAATGTGCAAATGATCGGTGGTTATGCTTTTTATGCTTGTTCGGGCCTAGCATCTGTAATCATGTCAGAGGGTGTAACCTCTATTAGCAATAATGCATTTGCTTCGTGCAAATCTCTTGAGATTTTGACACTTCCGGATAGCGTAACCAAGATAGGCTTACATGCGTTTATCGATACCGGATATTATGATAATCCAAATAATTGGGAAAGCGGATTATTATATATCGGTCATCATCTTATTGCTGGCGATGCTGAACAACTGCCGGAAAACGTAGTTATTCGACCGGATACGATCACAATTGCCGATTATGCTTTATCTGAGTGCGATTCACTGATTTCGGTTACGATTCCGGACAGCGTAACAATTATTGGAGACGAAGCCTTTGCATACAGCTCCTCTCTCACCTCCGTGTTTATCGGAAGCAGCGTGACAACCATTAGTTCCAATGCCTTTAATAACTGCATCTCTCTCAATTCCATCACCATTCCCGATAGTGTGACATCCATTGGAGGCGGCGCTTTTGGAGATTGCACTTCGCTTACCTCTATTACCATCCCCGACAGCGTGACATATATTGGCGGAGGTGCTTTTCACAATACCGGGTATTACAACGATCCAAGTCATTGGAAAGGCGGCATATTGTACATTGGAAATCATCTTGTTGATTCTGATGTGGGCGAATTGCTGCCAAATGTGGACATTTGTCCGGGAACACTCACCATTGCCGGTGCATCTTTTAATCTTTGTGAATCACTCGAATCGGTGACAATTCCGAATAGCGTGGTAACGATTGGCGAATATGCTTTTAATGGATGTTCCTCACTCACTACCATTACGATAGGAAATCACGTCACTTCTATCGGTACTTCTGCCTTTGATATGTGCCCTTCTCTTACCTCGGTCATTATTCCGGACAGCGTAATTACCATTGGTAACTGGGCTTTTGAACGCTGCGCGTCGCTCGCTTCGGTTACACTTGGTAATCGGGTTACTTCCATCGGGTATCAGGCCTTTCGGGAATGCGATAAGCTGCTCTCCGTGACAATTCCGGCGAGTGTGACCGAGATCGGGGATGAAGCATTTGGGTATCATGTGAAAGATGAGGTCGGATGGGAACCGCTGCCCGGGTTTACTGTTTCCGGCTTTACCGGAACAGAGGCGGAAGAGTACGCTAACGAAAACGGGTTTGCCTTTATTGCGCTGGACAGCACGGTGGATCCGTTTGACGCGGTGGATTCCGACCATATCGGGGGAATAAGTGCCAAAGAAATGCTGGATTTTTATCAATCCGTTGCCAGCGGCACTCAGCCGATAATAGCCGATTTTACCGGCGATCACATCACCGATATTGCGGATGTGCTTTGGGCTTATTTGCTGCACAGCGGACAAATTCCTTCCGCGTGATAGGTAACAGGTGATAGATCGATCAACTTTTTTTGCATTTTGCAGCAGCCGTCTCTCTCAAAATTTCCCGCCGAAAGAAAGCACTTTCGGCGGGCAATGCTGAAGCGGCGGGAACGGCTATTTTTATGCTCAGCAACCGGTACACCGCAATCATACATCATGGCGCATTATGGCGTGCACAATGGCAAGCTTAAGGAATATTTTCCGAATATTTTTCGAACATTCCTGCCATTTTAGCCGAGAATGGTTATTGCGCAAACGGGCGGGAAATTTTTACCGAAAATCTATTGACAAAACTTCCGGCAGGGTGTATGATACTCTTTGCGATCGGGGTGCGATCGGGAACTCGTATTGCATGCACCATTAGCTCAGTTGGTAGAGCACCTGACTCTTAATCAGGGTGTCCACGGTTCGAGCCCGTGATGGTGTACCATTTGCGGCCCGTTGGTCAAGTGGCCTAAGACTCCGGCCTCTCACGCCGGCAACGCGAGTTCGAATCTCGCACGGGTCACCAGTATATTCCTCGTTAGCTCAGTCGGTAGAGCGCATGACTGTTAATCATGATGTCGCTGGTTCGAGCCCAGCACGGGGAGCCATTACGATCGGGTCAAAAGCCTTTTGTCGCAGGCCTTCACAGGCCGTAAGGCGCAGGAAAACCGGTTCTGCCAAGCAGTTCCGGTTTTTTTCTGTCAAAGGCAGTTCCGTTTTTTTCTGTCAAAGGCGGGAATTAATCGAGAAGACAGTATGGGCATCATGCACCACATTTGGCATAATTTGCAAAGATATCATCTGGAATAAATGTAAATTTAGATTATTTGACGAAAAAGATTTTGGCTCACCGGCGCCAAAATCTTTATGCGTATTGGCCTTGTCAAATCGGGGAACTTTTGGTATAATATTCTTGATATATTCGGCGTGTTCGGGAAATTGGAGGTTGTTCAAATGGATATCCAAAATTCCGCAAAAAAAACGGCAAATGTTCTGTCCAGTGATGAAAAATCCGCAGCGAGAGATTTGCTGACGGGATTTTGCGATCCCGGGAGTTTTCTGGAAATCGACCGCTTGATGAAAGACGGGGCGGAGCCGGCACAGGTTATCGCCGGATACGGCGCCGTGGACAGCGAAGCGGTGTATCTTTTTGCGCAGGATCACGAAAGATGTTTTGGCGCTGTTGGGCGTTCGCAGGCGGCAAAAATTCGGAAAATTTATTCTCTTGCGGCGCAAAACGGCGCGCCGATTGTGGCTGTGTACGACAGTGACGGCGCCAAATTGCAAGAGGGTATCGATGCCATGGACGCTGTGGCGGATATCTTATCTGCCGCGAATGCGCTTTCCGGCGTGGTTCCGCAAATTGCGGTCATTTTGGGCGGCTGTGTCGGATCCTCCGCGCTGATGGCGCAAGCGGCGGATGTGGTGATTGCGGTTGAGGGCTGCGATTACCGTTTGAATGTCGGCGATGAACAAATTCGTGCGGATATTTGTACTTCGTCTGCCAATGAGGCAATGTCCATTGTCCGAAAGCTGCTTAACGCTCTTCCGGCCAATAATCTTGAACTGCCGGCTCTTTGGGAAAGAGATGAATCGGTTGCCGATTGCGCTGACGTACACGGCGCCGTCGAGGCATATTGCGATCTGGGAACTGGTATTTCTCTGTACGATGGCGGAGGCATTTGCACCGCTTTTGGCCGGGTCGGAGGCGTTTCGTGCGGATTGGTTTCATTGCAGGGAGAACAGCTTCCCGGAGAAGGCTGCGCCGCTGCGGCGCGGTTTGTTCGGCTTTGTGACAGTTTCTCCTTGCCGATCATTACCTTTGTCGATGCAGCCGGTTTTGCGGATGTTCATGGAGCGGCCAAAATTTCCCAGAGTTATTCCGAGGCGACTTCCGCCAAAATTACCGTGATAGGCGGCAGGGCATACGGTTCCGTATATATCGCCGTGGCGGGTATTCATGCCGGCGCCGATGCGGTTTTGGCTTGGCCCGAAGCATCCATCGGACCTTTGGCGCCAAAGGCTGCGGTATGCTTAGATTGGGCCGAACGTCTGTCGGCCATGAAAGATCCGCAGCGTGAGCGCCCTAAACTGGTAGAAGAATATGCGAAGACAATGTATAATCCGTTTGTTGCGGCCGGAAACGGGCTGATCACCGATGTGGTGACTCCGGATCGGACAAAAGAAAAGCTTTGCACGCTGCTGGAGATGCTCGCCGGCAAACGGGTGACCAAGCTTCCGAAAAAACACGCCAATATTCAGTTGTAATCTGATTTTCGTGATTCTTCACATATCTTTTTAGGCAGATTTTGTTGTTATCAGTTGGTTGTTATCAGTTGGTAAGGAGGCAAATGTGTATGAAACGGTTTCACATTACCGTAAATGGAAATGTCTATGATGTTCAGGTGGAAGAAGCGGATGCGGATGCCGCCGGCGCGGAGGTTTCGGTACCTGCCGCTCCCGTCAGTCAGCCGAGTTCTTCCGGCCCGTCTGTTGCCGCCGGAACGGCGATTGAATCTCCTATGCCCGGCACGATCGTATCGGTAGCGGTGACCGCGGGGGATCGCGTCAAAGTCGGCGATGTGCTGGTGGTTCTGGAAGCCATGAAAATGGAAAACGAAATTAAGGCGCCGAATGACGGGACGGTTACCGCGGTGCATGTGCGCAAAGGGGACAGTGTGGAATCCGGAACGCCGCTGGTATCACTTCAGTAAGCGTTTTCGGTTTCTGTCACGTTGCGGTTGCACGAAAAAGGAAAGGATGATTTTCGGTGGCAAAAGTCGGAATTACCGAAACCGTTTTGCGGGATGCTCATCAGTCTCTGATTGCGACGCGTATGACAACGGAAGAAATGCTGCCCGCCTTAGAAATGCTCGATTCGGTCGGGTTTCATTCTGTGGAATGCTGGGGCGGCGCCACATTTGATGCGTGTCTGAGGTTTTTGGATGAAGATCCGTGGGAACGCTTGCGGATTTTAAAAAAACATATGCCGCATACCCCGCTGCAAATGCTTTTTCGCGGGCAGAATATGCTCGGGTACCGGCATTACGCGGATGATGTGGTGGAATATTTCGTCCAGAAATCCGTGGCCAACGGCATTGATGTGATCCGTATTTTTGACGCCTTAAACGATATACGCAATTTACAGACTTCGATTAACGCCGCCAAAAAAGAAAAGGGCGCGCATGTTCAGGTGGCCGTCTCGTATACCACGAGTCCGGTGCACACCACCGAATATTTTGTCCGTTACTGCCGCGAATTGGAAGAAGCGGGGGCGGATTCCGTCTGTATCAAAGATATGGCGGGGCTTCTGCTGCCGCAAACCACTTACGAGCTGGTGAAGGCAATCAAAGAAACGGTGCGTATTCCCGTTCAGGTGCATTCTCATTTTACTGCCGGTATTGCCGACATGGTGCTTTTGAAAGCGATTGAGGCCGGGGCAGATGTCGTGGATACCGCGCTTTCTCCGCTGGCGCTTGGGACTTCACACCCTGCCACCGAATCTATGGTCGCGGCGTTGCAAAATACTCCGTACGACACCGGGTTGGATCTGGTGAAACTCACGGAAATTGCCAAATATTTCCAGACGCTTCGGCATAAATATTTGGAAAACGGATTGCTCAATCCCAAAATGCTCGAAGTGGACGCCAATGCGTTGATTTATCAGGTTCCGGGCGGAATGCTTTCCAATTTGGTCAGTCAGCTGAAGCAGCAGGGAAAAGAGGATCAGTTAGAGGCGGTTTTGCAGGAAGTACCGAGGGTGCGCAAAGACGCGGGATATCCGCCTTTGGTTACGCCGTCCTCACAAATTGTCGGTACTCAAGCCGTGTTGAATGTCATTAACGGCGAGCGGTATAAAATGGTTACCAAAGAATTTCGCGGGTTAATTAAAGGCGAATACGGCCGCACGCCCGTACCGGTGGATCCGGCGTTTGTCCGGCAAATCATCGGGGATGAGCAGCCCATTACCTGCCGCCCTGCCGATTTGCTGAAGCCGGAGCTGGAAAAGCTGCGCGGCGAAATGTCCGAGTGGTACGAGCAGGAAGAAGACGTGCTGACATATGCGCAATTCGGTTCCGTTGCGCTGAAGTTTTTTGAAAAACGGCGTAATCGCAAGTACGGAATCGACGGCGATCACTATCATGCCGAGCAACGGGTTCATCCGGTATAAATGCCTAAGTTTTGTCTTTCCGCTGTCTTATTCCCGTTAGATTTGAGGGGATGAATGATGATTCGCAGTATGACCGGATTCGGCAGGGCGCAGCGCCATGAAAAAGGGCTGAAGACCGTCTTTGAGATTAAATCGGTGAATCACCGCTTTTTTGAATATTCATCCCGATTACCGCGCGGTTATATGTTTTTGGATGAGCGGCTGCGCCGTCTGATCGGGCAGGTGGTTTCCCGTGGGAAGGTGGATGTTTTTCTTTCCGTGGAAACGGAAAGCGATTCCGATTGCTCGGTTACGGTCAATCATTCTTTGGCCAAGGCGTATTTGCGCGCGTTTGAGGAACTTCAGGATACCTATCATCTGACGGATGACGTATCGGTCACCATGATGGCCCGCATACCGGATATTCTGACCGTGTGTCGGCCCGAACAGGATGAAGAAAGCCTTTATCGGGCGATTGAGCCGGTTGTTTTGGAGGCATTGGATCGGTTTGCCGAAATGCGGGAAGCCGAAGGCGCCAGGCTTGCGGAAGATATTCTGTCCCGCTGTGACGCGATAACCGAGGCGGTTGCATATATAGAAGAGCGCTCTCCGGCTTCGGTTCAGGAACACATGAATAAAGTCAAAGCCCGTATGCAGGAAATTCTCAAAGACATTCCCGTGGATGAACGGCTTATGCTGAATGAAGCGGCGGTGTATGCCGATAAAATTGCCGTCGCGGAAGAAACCGTGCGAATGCGCAGTCATTTGGATCAGCTCAGGCATATGCTGGAAAGTCCGCAGCGGGAAGCTGTGGGGCGAAAACTGGATTTTTTGGTTCAGGAAATGAATCGCGAAGCGAATACGATCGGTTCAAAGGCGTCGGATATTCATATTGTCCGAAAAGTAGTGGACGTTAGGGCGGAAATCGAAAAGATTCGGGAACAGGTTCAGAATATCGAATGAGGGGCAAAAGGTATGCAGTTGTTGAATATCGGATTCGGCAATATGATATCGGCAAATCGCTTATTGGCGATGGTCAGTCCGGATTCGGCGCCGATAAAACGAATTGTTCAGGAAGCCAGAGACGCCGGAAAACTCATTGACGCGACATACGGCAGGCGCACGCGCGCGGTTTTAATTATGGATAGCGATCATGTTATTCTGTCCGCCATGCAGCCGGAAACGGTGGCCGGGCGGATAACCGGGGCGGCGTTTTCCGGAAAGGGCGAACCGTATGGCGGGTAAGGGTATGCTGATTATTCTGTCCGGGCCGTCCGGATCCGGAAAAGGCACCGTGGTGAACCGCTTGCTGCGGCAAAGAGAAGATACCGTGCTTTCGGTCTCCGTGACCACCCGTGCGCCGCGCGACGGAGAAATTGACGGAGTGCATTATTTTTTCACCGATCGCGATGCCTTTTTGCGTATGCGGGAATCGGGCGAGTTTTTGGAATCGGCGGAATACGGCGGCGCTCTTTACGGTACGCCGGAGAAAAGAGTTCGCGAATGGCTTTCGGAAGGCAAAAATGTGCTGCTTGAAATCGATGTTCAGGGTGCGGAAAATGTGATAAAGCGCTGCCCCGATGCCGTTTCAGTTTTCCTTACCGTGCCATCTGTGCAGGAGTTGCGCAGGCGATTGGAAGGCCGGGGAACGGAAACGGATGAGAGCGTTGCGCTTCGGATGCAAACGGCCAAATGGGAATTTTCCCGCGCCTGTTGTTATGATTATGTTGTGGTCAACGATAACGTAGCCGATGCGGCAAATCGCATCAGCCATATTATCGAGGCAGAAAAAATGCGTTATTTCCGCATGGAAGACACCGTCAGGGGGGTTATGGAACAATGCTGAAACCCAGTGATATTGAGCAGCTTAAAGGTAATCACAGCCGGTATGCCATGGTGATTGGGGTGGCCAAGCGCGCCCGGGAGATTGTGGACAAGGCAAAGGACAATAACCAAATTTTGCTGGATAAGCCGGTGAGTATGGCGATTGAAGATTTCAGGGGCGGAGATTATAAGATTTTTGCGCGTTCTTCTTCCGAAGGTGAAGACGACGAATCAAACGGACCGGCGCAAAAGTGATGCTGGCTCCTATGGTCGTAAAAGTTGCGGTAGAAAAGGTCGCTTATCATTTCGATAAATTATACCGTTATTTTCTTCCGGAACATCTGAGCACCGTGCAACGCGGATGCCGGGTTTTGGTGCCGTTCGGCGGGGGAAACCGCCGCTGCCAGGGAATTGTCATAGAGCGTGATGCCAAAACCGATTTTAGGAAACTAAAACCGGTTTTTGATGTATTGGATACAACGCCGCTCTTTACCGACGAGCAGCTCAGACTGGCCGCGTGGATGAAAGAGCGCACTTTCTGTTCACTGTTTGAGGCGGCATACGCCATGCTTCCGCCGGGGCTTTATTTAAGAATTCAGCCGCGCTATCGGCTAATTGCCCCAAACGATCGGGAACAGTGGGATCACTTTTTACCGGAACAAAGGGAGATAATTTTTCAGTTAAGCCATGCGCCGGATGGATTAACCGCCCGCCAGCTGCAATGTTCCGACACCGAATGTGATCCGGCGCCGATTGCCGAAGAACTGGTACAGGCGGGCCTTGTGGAAAAGACCGAGTCCGCGGTGCGTGTGCGCGGCGATGCGACCGTGCGCATGGCAAGGCTGGAAATCACCGGAGCCGAATTGCGGGAAACCGTTCAGGCACGGGGCGTCACCGAAAAGCAGGACCGGGTGCTGAATTTGCTGAAAGACGCCGATTCGGCCTCTGTAAAGGAACTGTGTTATTTTGCCTCGGTGACACCCGCCGTGATTACTTCGTTGCAAAAAAAAGGTTTTGTGCGCCTGTATGAGGCGGAGCGTCTGCGTTCGCCCGCCGAGGAGAATATTCCCGTTGTTCCGCAAGCCAAACTCAACAAGCGGCAGCAGGAAGTGTATGAAGGACTTGCCGCGCTGTGCGATAGCGGACAACCGCAGGCGGCGCTTCTGTTCGGCGTCACGGGCAGCGGGAAAACGCAGGTTTATATGCATCTTATCGATCATGTCTTGTCTTGCGGCCGGCAGGCGATGGTCTTGGTGCCCGAGATTTCTCTGACGCCGCAGCTAATGAAATTATTCTGGGGCAGATTTGGTCAACGAGTGGCTTTGCTGCACAGCGGTCTTTCTATCGGCGAGAGAATGGATGAATGGAAACGGGTGCGCCGGGGAGACGCGGATATTGTGCTGGGTACCCGCAGTGCCGTTTTTGCCCCGTTGGATCATATCGGGCTCATTGTGATGGATGAAGAGCAGGAACATACTTATAAATCCGACAGTTCTCCCCGTTACCATACCCGCGATATTGTGCGTTACCGGTGCGCTCAGCATCATGCGCTGATGCTGCTGAGTTCCGCCACTCCCTCGGTGGAATCTTTTCATTATGCGCTGTCTGGGCGGTATCATTTGTTTCGTCTGCCCGCGAGATTCGGGGGTTCCCGTCTGCCCAAGGTTCAGATTGTGGATATGCGGGCCAATCCGCCCCCCGACGGGATTTTATCCGAGCCGATGGCACAGGCGCTTTCCGATTGCTTTTCCCGCGGCAGGCAGGCCATTTTGCTGTACAACCGGCGCGGATATCACACCTTTATTTCGTGCCGCCGGTGCGGACAGGTCATCACCTGCCCGCAGTGCAGTATTTCTTTAACGTATCATGCCGCGAACGACAGTCTGATGTGCCATTATTGCGGGTTTGTCAGCCCGGTGATACGGGAATGCCCGGTTTGCGGCGGAGAAACGCTTCGTTTCAGCGGAGTCGGAACGCAAAAAGTCGAAGAGGTTTTGCAAAAACGGTTCCCCGATATTTCCGTTTTGCGCATGGATGCGGATACCGCCGCCTCGCGTTTGGCGTATGAAAAGCGCTTTCAGGCTTTTGCCGAAGGCGAATATCAACTGATGGTCGGTACCCAAATGGTTGCCAAAGGGCTGGATTTTCCGAATGTTTCTCTGGTCGGTGTGCTTTCGGCCGATTTATCTCTTTTCGGGGATGATTACCGCTCGTATGAAACGACATTTTCGTTGCTTACTCAGGTGATCGGCCGTGCGGGCAGAAGAGAAGAAGAGGGCTTGGCGGTTATTCAAACCTTCAACCCGAATCACGAAGTGATTTTGCAGGCGGCCAGACAGGATTATGAGGGATTTTACGCTTCCGAGATACCCCTGCGCAAAACGATGAGTTATCCGCCGTATACCGATTTGGTGATGTTTGCTTTTTCCGGATTGCTGGAAAACGAGGTTAAAGCGGCGGCGACTTTATTTTTAAGTTTGCTGACAACGCTTTCCAAGGGCGATTACCGGGAGATTAAAATGATTGTGCTCAGCCCCACCCCTGCCGTCATCTCCCGTATGGCGGGGAAATACCGATTCAAACTGATTATGAAGACATTAAACAACGCCTTGCTGCGCCAAATGATTGACAGAGCAATTTGCGCTTATTACCGCGAACCGATTTCCAGAAGAGTTACGGTTTCGGTGGATATCAATCCTTCCGACGTCATATGAGTTTATTCGCTTCGGCCGGTGATGCGGTAAATTATGTGATGCGATTATCCTCCCAAACGGCATAGGAACGAAATAGAAAAAGAATAGGCAATGAATAGGAAAGGAAGAGAAAAATGGCGATTCGCTATATTTTAACCGAGGGAGACGAAACGCTGACCAAAGTCTGCCGACCGGTTACTTCGTTCGACGATCGCTTGTGCCAGTTGTTGGACGATATGAAGGAAACGCTGGAAAGAGCGGATGGCGTCGGGCTGGCCGCCCCGCAGGTCGGCGTGTTGCGCAGGCTGTTTGTGATGCATGTGGACGATGAATGGGTAGATGCCGTTAACCCGAAAATTGTTCAGCGGGAGGGAGAGCAAGAGGAAGCGGAGGGCTGCCTTTCCTGTCCCGGAGTATATGGGATTACCAAACGTCCCCAGATCGTGCGGCTTCAGGCGCAGGACAGAACCGGCTCGTACTTTGTGATTTCGGCAGACGGTTTGAAGGCCCGCTGCATTTGCCATGAAACCGATCATCTTGACGGCATTTTGTTTCGCAAAAGAATCATTCGCATGATTGATCCCCATGAGACAAAGGATGAATAAGCCATGCGCATTGTCTTTATGGGAACGCCGGATTTTGCGGTTCCTTCTTTAGAGCGTCTGATTCAGGCCGGCCACAATGTTTGCCTTGCGGTCACGCAACCGGATAAGCCGGTCGGCCGCAAACAAATTCCGACGGCTCCGCCCGTGAAGAGATGTGCCGTTTCCAACGGAATTGAGGTTTTTCAACCCGATTCTTTGAAAAATCCGAAAACCGGGGATGTATTGGCTTCCGTCAATCCGGATTTGATTGTTGTTGCGGCATACGGAAAAATTTTGCCCAAATCGGTCTTGGAACGGCCCCGGTTCGGGTGTGTCAATGTGCACGCTTCGCTTTTGCCCGCATATCGCGGCGCCGCGCCCGTGCAATGGGCCATGATTAACGGCGAGCGCGCCGTTGGCGTAACCACCATGCAAATGAACGAAGGCTTGGATACGGGCGATATTCTGCTGCAGCAATCCCGGGAAATGCCTCAGGATTTAACCGCCGGAGAATTGCTCAAGCTCTTGGCTTCGGACGGCGCCGATCTTCTGGTTCAAACCGTTCAGGAAATTCAGACCGGTACGTTGACGCCTGTGCGGCAGCCCGAGCGGGGCAGTTACGCGCCCATGCTCTCAAAGGCGGATTCTCCGCTGGATTTTTCCCTGTGCGCATGTGCGGTGCATCATCGGGTTATGGGATTATCCCCGTGGCCGGCGGCGACTTGCCGGTTTCACGGAAAATTGCTGAAGATTTTTCGCACGGCTGTTGGCACCCATACCGGGCGGGAACCGGGTACCGTATGCGATTTGCATCCGCTCTCGGTGGCATGCGGTGACGGAATCTCCGTGCAATTGCTGGAAGTGCAGGCGGAGGGAAAACAAAAAATGCCCGCGCAGCGTTTCGTCAACGGGAGCAGTATATCTCTTGGCGAGCGAATGGAGTGAAACCTATGCCGCAAACCGCCAGAGACGTCGCGGTGAATACGCTGCTTTTGCTGGAGCGTCAAAAGGGATTTTCCACTGCCGCGGTGTATGATACCCTGCAAAAAGAGCCGCTGTCCGCGGCGGATCGCTCTTTGGTCACCAAGCTTGTTTACGGCGTCATCGAACACGGCCTGACACTCGATTGGGTCATCGACCAATCCAGTACACGCCCCGTCAAAAGCGCGCATCCCGCCGTGCGCGCCATTATGCGCACGGGCGCGTATCAGATTTTGTTTACGGATAAAATTCCCCATCATGCGGCCGTTTCGGAAGCGGTCAATCAGATTCGCCGCTTTGGGCAGTCGTATGCCGCCGGGTATGTCAACCGCGTTTTGCGTTCGATTTCGCGTGTGGGCGCACGGCAAATCGCCTCGTTGCCGCCGACCGCGCAGGGAAACAGCCTGAGATATTCTATTCCATTGCCGCTTATCGAAATGTGGCAAAAAGGGTATGGAGAAGCGGCTGCCCAAGACATCATCGCCGGTTTTTGCCGGGAAAAGCCTTTTACGGTTCAGGTGAATACCTTAAAAACGGATGTTGCGCATTTTGTCCGGCGCATGGATGAATGGGGGATTGGGCATCAATTGGTTCCCGGGCTGCCTCGCGCGCTGAACATAACGGATCCCGCCGCCTTTCTCAGTGCGGAAGACGACGCCGAATATATTATTCAGGACGCCGCGTCTCAGTGGGATTGCATCGCTTTGGATGCCCGCGCAGGGGAAAAAATTGCGGATTTATGTGCCGCGCCCGGCGGAAAAACCTTTGCGATTGCCGCCAATACACCGGAAATCGGCGGTATTTGGGCTTTTGACCGTTATCCCGAAAAAACCGCCGCTTTGCGCAAAAGGCTTCAAAAATTGGGCGTCAGCCGGGCAACCGTAGCTTGCCGGGACAGTTCACTGCCCTTTCCCCGTGAAATGACGGGTGCATTTGACCGGGTCTTATGCGATGTGCCGTGCTCCGGTTTGGGAACCGTTCGCAGACGACCGGAAATTCGCTATAAACCGCTTGCATCTTTTGCCGAACTGCCGCAAACGCAATATCAAATTCTGTGTCGCGGCGCCGAATTGGTTAAGCTGGGCGGAATATTGCAATATTCTACCTGTACGTTAAATCCCGCGGAAAACGAACAGGTGTCGGATATGTTTCTTGCGCAGCATCCCGATTTTTCCCCGCGGGTTCTTCCGGTTCCGCTTTTGTTTCGGCAGTCTCACTTGAGCCCGTCTTATCGGATTACGTTATTCCCCTTGATTCACGGAACAGACGGATTTTTTATGGCCTCGTTTCAAAAAAGGTGAACGGAATGGATCATCGAATCGACATCAAATCCCTGCCGCCGGAAGAATTGCACAATCAGCTTGCCGCCAAGGGTATTCCCGGGTATCGCGCCCGGCAGATTACCGAATGGCTGAATAAAGGGGTAACTTCTTTTGATGAGATGACCGATTTGCCGCGCGAACTTCGCCTTGAGCTTTCCGGGCAATATACTGTCCCCTCGGTGCGCATCGCGAGTAAGCGGGTTTCCCAATTGGACGGAACGGTGAAATATCTATTTGAACTGAACGATGGGGAAACGGTGGAATCCGTTGTCATGCAATACCGTCACGGGTGGTCGCAGTGTCTCTCCACACAGGTCGGCTGCCGGATGGGCTGCACCTTCTGCGCTACCGGAAAAAGCGGATTTTCGCGCAATTTGCTGCCCGGTGAAATGATGGCGCAGATTGAGGCCGCCCAAAGGGATTGCGGCGTTCGGGTTTCCTCTTTGGTCTTAATGGGCATGGGGGAGCCGCTCGATAATTTTCAGCATGTGATGCGCTTTTTGCAAATGGTGAGCGGGGTCGGTGGGGTGCAAATCGGGATGCGGCACATTTCTCTTTCCACCTGTGGCTTAGTGGATCAAATCGAGCGGTTAATGCGTTACCGGCTGCAGCTGACTCTTTCGGTTTCTTTGCACGCGCCGAACGATGACTTGCGCCGTCGCTTCATGCCGGTTGCCAACCGCTGGCCTGTGGATGAATTGCTGGACGTCTGCCGCAGGTATGAAGAAGCAACTTCCCGGCGCGTGACCTTTGAATACGCTATGTTTGACGGCGTCAATGATTCCGATGAATGCGCCAAGGAACTGGCGCATAAATTAACCGGTTCTCTGTGCCATGTCAATTTGATTCCCTTTAATCCGGTAGAGGGCGAACCATACCGTTGTTCCCGCGTTTCCCGGCAAAAAAGATTCGCGCAGATTTTGCAGCGGTATGGAATTCCGGTTTCTGTCCGGCGGACCCTCGGCGCCGATATTGAGGCCGGTTGCGGTCAGCTTCGCCGCCGGTATTCGTCCGCAGACCATCACCGGCCGTCTTTATCCGCCGGGTCTTCCAATCATCCTGCCAAAGGTTGAATGCGCTTTTGTCTGTGTGCATCCCGTTCATTTTGGCATTGCCGCAGCCATACGGCTGTTATACGGCTTTGGCGTAATTTTTCGCTTTCGGCAGTGTATTATTCCGTTTGTGATGCGGTGCAATTAAAAAATTGTTGGCGATACACAAAGTTATTTTTAGGGGGTATAACCGATGACAGAAACAGAAGCTATTTGGGAAAGGCATTCGGTGCGATCGTATCTTTCCAAACCGATTGATCCGGAAACGGTACAGCAGCTTTGTGACCAAATTGAAGTCTGTAACCGGGAAAGCGGATTACATCTGCAATTCTTGGCGGACGCGGGCGGTACATTCAAGAGCGTGTTCGGCAAGGCAAGCGGGCTTGCCACCGCGCCGAGCGCCATTGCCTGTATCGGGCCGGATACGGAAGATTTAGATGAACGCGTGGGGTATTACGGCGAGAAAATCGTTTTGTTTGCGCAGCAGATTGGATTGAACACCTGCTGGGTTGGCATGGTGAAGGCCAAACATGTTCCGGTGGAAATTGCGGCAGGCGAACGCCTTTCTTTGGCTATTGCCATCGGATATGGGGCAAATCAGGGCTCTCCGCGTAAATCGAAGACATTCGAACAGGTGGCGTCGGCGCAGGGCGATATGCCGCAGTGGTTCCGAAACGGCGTGGAGCTTGCCTTGCTCGCCCCTACGGCGATGAATCAGCAAAAGTTTGCTTTTCATCTGAATGCCGACGGAACCGTGACGGCGTCGGATCAAAAAGGCCCGTTTTCCAAAGTGGATTTGGGCATCGTCAAGTATCATTTTGACGTCGCAAGGCGGTCAACAGAAAAGTAAGCAAAGTGGGGGAGAGGCCCTTCTTTTGCGGCAAACACCTCCGAAATTTTTCCTTGACGGCTTTTGCCGGATTATGGTATACTGAAAACGGTTTCAAAAGAACACACAATTTTCCCGAGAAAGGAGCGCTCCCCTATGAATACCACGGTCTTGATTTTTATGCCTATGGGGGGGGGTATTGTGTGAAAAATTAGGCGATTTTTCGGTATATAATAGGCATTTCCAGCCACTTGCCAAACAGGGCGCCACATCGCGCTCTTGCTTTGGCGGCGGCTGTTTTTATACCCTCGGTGACAAAGCGGAAAAAGTGCGGCGGAAGTGAGATTCCTGCATCCCGCTTTGCTGTCGGGGCATTTTGATTTTTAAGGAGGCTTGTTCAATGAAAAAGATGAGTCAAAGGCTGTTCGCGGTTGTGCTGGCGCTTGCTCTGCTGCTATGCGCCGTTCCGGTGGGGAGCATCGCTGTGAGCGCAGAGGTAGTGGAAAGCGGCATTTGTGGCATAAATGGTGACAACCTCACTTGGACATTTGCGGATGGTACGTTAACCATATCGGGAGAGGGGGCAATGGAAGATTTTTTCTATTATGTGACCTATTATAATCCTGCTCCATGGTATGATTTTTTGAATGATCATGTGTTAAACATTACAAATGTAGTAATAGAACCAGGCGTTACGACCATCGGCAGATGGGCCTTTTTCTTCAACGATGCTCTTTCTTCGGTTATCCTTCCGGACAGCGTGACCTCCATTGGTGAGAGTGCCTTTGACAGCTGCACTTCACTCACCTCTATCACCGTTCCGGACAGCGTTACGATCATCGGCCATTCAGCCTTTAGGGACTGCACCTCACTCTCTTCGGTTAACATTCCGAACAGCGTGACGACCATCGGCGGCGGTGCCTTTGAAAACTGCACTTCACTTACCTCCATCACCATTCCGGACAGCGTGACAACCATTGGCGACTTTGCTTTTGAAGACTGCACTTCACTCTCTTCGGTAAGCATCGGGAACAGTGTGACAAGTATTGGCAAACGCACTTTTTACAATTGTGAGAATTTAACACAAGTAAGTATTAGCACAGGTATAGTGTCCGTTGGAGAATCTGCTTTTGAAGCATGCAGTAATTTATCATTTATTGATATTCCAAATAGTGTTACCACAATTGGAGACTTCGCATTCGGAGCTTGTAGTTTAACATCGATAATTATTCCAGATAATGTGACTTCCATCGGGGATGGTGCTTTTTGGTATACTCCGTTGATGACAGAGTCAAGTCCTAAATTTGGTGTAAATTAAAAATTTTACCTTCAGGTGCGGGGCC
>CAZMAM010000032.1:0-18110 GCA_964564305.1 uncultured Eubacteriales bacterium | reverse complement strand
GGCATCAGACCGGGCTCAATCTTATATAAAAGCTCCCCCCATATTACGCTATATTGCTGCCGTCAAATACACATGAGCGTTGCTTTTGTGCACGGAAGTCATCTATTAACGCCGATATTTTCCCTGATTTCGAACATGTGCAAGAACGCCCCTTGCTTCAGGCTTTGGCAAGAGCATAACGTAATTTGCCGGTTTTCCCTTGAAATTTTCCGAGGGGTTTGGTATACTGAGTTCGGAAAAATGGGAAAAGCTGGGCAAGCCGGTAGGCGTCGCTTTTATCGGTTTTTCCTGGCAGTGCATTCGGCAGTAGTGAAGAGGTGATCGCGATGGCGGAAGATTTGTCTTCCCTGATTGTGGCTCGCATACCCGGGCTTTCCAAATCGCATAAGCGGCTGGCACATTATGTGCTGGATCATCCCGATGATGCTGCGTTTATGAACGCCCGCGCGCTTGGAAAGGCAGTTGGAATATCGGAATCTACCGTGGTGCGTTTTGCAGCGGTTTTGGGATATTCCGGGTTTCCGGCATTTCAAAAAGCGCTTCAAGAAACGGTTCGTGTCCATCTGGATTCCATTCGTCGCATCGAGTTATCCCGTGCGCTGCTCTCCGACGGCGGAGATACGGTCACGGATGTTCCGGAGGCAGTGCTCTCCTGTGATTCAGCGAATATCCGCCAAACTTTGGAAGAATTGCCCCGCGATGTGTTCCATCGCGCCGTTGAGTCCTTGATTTTTTCACGCAAAGTATTTATTTTCGGAGCGGGATCTTGCCGGTCGCTGGCCAATTTTGCTTCGTATTATCTGAAAATGCTGCTGGATGACGTTCATCTGGTGTACACTTCATCACAAATTGAAATTCTGGAGGAAATGTTTTCCATCGGCGAACAGGATTGTTTGCTTGCACTGTCTTTCCCGCGTTATTCTTCCCGGGCGGTGCGAACCGTTCATTTTGCCCAATCCCGCCGGGCGCATATTGTCGCCATTACCGATTCCAAGCAATCGCCGATCGCCGGGTATGCCGATGACCTGTTGCTTGCTCATTCCGATATGCCTTATATTGTGGATTCTTTGGTTGCGCCGCTTGCCATTCTCAACGCTCTGATTGTGGCTGTTTCGGTGAAAACGCTGAATACCAACCGGAATAAGCTGGCGGAATTGGAAGAGCTTTGGGATACATACCGGGTATACGATTCGGGAACAACTCCTCCAAGGGACGTCTCTTTGTGAAATCGTGCATTGTTGTTGGGGCAGGAGCCGCGGGATTAATCGCTGCGGGATTCGCGGCGCGCGGCGGGATGGCTGTAACCGTTATTGAACGCAATTCCCGGCCCGCGCGAAAAGTCTGCATCACCGGGAAAGGACGATGCAATTGCACCAACAATACGGATGTTCCGGGCTTGGTCGCCCATGTGCCCAGAGGGGGAAAATTTTTATACAGCGCGTTTTCCGCTTTTCAGTCGGATGATTTGCGCCGGCTGTTGCTGGCGCAGGGCGTGCCCACCAAAACCGAACGCGGAAACCGGGTTTTTCCGGTTTCGGATAAAGCGGCTGATGTGGCAAACGCGCTGACGCGTTTTGCGGAGCAGTCCGGTGCACGGATTGTCCGGGGTCGGGTGAACCGTTTAATCATCGAAGGAGGCGCATGCCGCGGTGTAATCACCGATGACGGCAGGCGCTGGCCGGCGGACGCGGTGGCCGTATGTACCGGCGGCCTTTCTTATCCGCAGACCGGATCAACCGGCGACGGCTACCGATTGGCGCGGCAGGCCGGTCACACGGTGACTGAGTTATCTCCTTCACTGGTTCCGCTGATTATTCGGGAACCCGATTGTGCGCAAATGCAGGGACTTTCGCTGAAAAATATCGTGCTAACGGTGACCGATACCATAACCCAAAAGAAACTCTTTGAGGAAATGGGTGAAATGCTCTTTACGCATTTCGGTGTTTCCGGCCCGCTGGTGCTTTCCGCTTCCGCGCGAATGAGGCCGATGGCGCCGGATCGGTACCGCCTGAGTATCGATATGAAACCGGCGCTCACTTTTTCGCAATTGGAGCAGCGGATGCTCAGAGAAGTGCATGCGCACATCAATCAGTCGGTGCCGACCGTGCTGAGTACCCTGCTGCCCAAAAGCATGGTTCCCGTTGTGGCGCAGCGGTGCGGGATTTGGCGCACGGCCTGCCATTCTCTGACAAAGGATCAGCGCCGACGCGTTTTGAGCTGTTTGAAAAATCTTTCATTCACCGTGAACGGATTTCGCCCGATAGAAGAAGCGATAATCACGGCGGGCGGGGTCTCATTGAAGGAGACGGATGCCCGTACCATGCGTTCCCAGCTGACTCCGGGTCTGTTTTTTGCCGGAGAAATATTGGATGCGGACGGTTATACCGGCGGCTTCAATTTGCAAATTGCTTTTTCCACCGGAGCCGCTGCCGGACGAGCCATGGCGGCCGAATCGTAACAGATGGGCTTGACGTGCTCGATGTGAAATCGGCGATGCACTCTATTTGCACCAACAAACACTCAAAGGAGTTCGATGCCGTGATGTGTTTTGAAACACCCGTTTGCGTGGCCATCGACGGGCCGGGCGGCGCCGGAAAATCCACCATTGCCCGGCGGCTTGCCAAAGCCTTGGGCTTTTTGTATTTGGATACCGGTGCGCTTTACCGTGCCGTCGCATATGCTGCTTTAAGCCGCGGTATCGACCCTGCGGATACCGCTTCGATTGAAGCGCTGTTACCGCAGCTTTCGGTAAAACCGGAGATACACAACGGCGAGCAGACGGTTATCCTAAACGGAGAAGATATCGGATTGCGCATTCGAACCCCCGCTGTGTCTGCTGCGGCGTCGAAGATTTCCGCTATTCCTCAGGTGCGGCGGTTTTTGCTCGATCTGCAGCGGGATACGGCAAAAACACATTCGGTGATTATGGACGGGAGAGATATCGGAACTGTTGTGATGCCAAACGCCAAAGTTAAAATTTTCCTTTCGGCGGATGTGCGTGACCGCGCTCAAAGGAGATACGAAGAATTGCGGCAAAAGGGAGAATCCGTCTCTTACGAAGAGGTGCTGCGAGATATGAAGGAGCGGGATTATCGGGATGAGCACCGCGACACCGCGCCGCTCAAACCCGCCGAGGACGCAATTTTGGTGGATACCACCGGAAACACGCTGGAAGAATCGGTCGCGTTGATGCGCGGGATTGTGGAGGGAAAATTAAATGAAGATTAAAGTGGGCCGGGCGTTGCTCTTTATTTTCCGCCCGCTGATTTACCTGATTTTTCCACACAAATTTGTGGGAAGAGAAAATTTGCGCGACGCCAACGGCGGCATCGTGGTGTGCTGCAACCACATTTCCGCGATAGATCCTGTTTTTCTGCTGATCGGGTTTCGAAAGCCTGTTTACTTTATGGCCAAGGAAGAAATTTTCAAAAACCGGCTCGCGGCGTGGTTTTTACGGGAACTGTTCGGCGTATTTATCATTAAGCGCGGCAAATCCGACACCGGAGGCGTACAACAGGCCGTTGATATTGTGCGGGATGACCGGCCATTGGGCATTTTTCCGGAGGGTACCCGCTGTAAAAACGGGCAGCTTGGCCGATTTCATTCCGGCGCCGCGTATATCATTTCCCAAACCGGGGCGGATGTGTATCCTTGTGCGGTGTTTACCAAAAGCGGGAAAGTGACGCCGTTTCACCGCGCCACAGTGGTGTTTGGCAAACGAATGTCCGCGCAGTCTCTGCATTTGGAGGACGCCGACCGGCCGGATTTGCGTTACGCTTCCCGAAAGCTTTCCAAAACCATTCAGTCCCTGATCGATGAAAACCGATGAAACCGACACTCACCGTCGCAAAAAATGCCGGCTTTTGCTTTGGCGTCTCCCATGCCGTGCAAACGGTGGAGGATCTGATCAAGCGCGGCAAATCTGTCTGTACGCTTGGGCCAATTATTCACAATCCGGTTGTAGTGCGTCGGCTTCAGCGTCGGGGAGTGTGCATTGTCGATTCCCCAAAAGAAGTACCTTCTGGAGCGGTTATGGTCATTCGTTCCCACGGCGTACCGAGGAATATTTACGAACTTGCGCAGGAAGCCGGGGTACCCATAGCGGATGCCACCTGCCCGTTTGTGCAAAAAATTCACCGCCTGATTGCCGAACACACCCGTAACGGCGCGGTGGCACTGATTGCGGGGGATGTCAATCACCCGGAGGTCATGGGTATTCGCGGCCATTGCTTTGGGCCGTCCTTCGTATTTTCCTCCTTAGAAGAACTGTATGCCCTTTTTCGGTCGCCGGAAGGGCCGCTGCAGAGCAGTTCAATTCCTGTAATTCTGGTGGCACAGACGACTTTTCGCGTAAAAATTTGGCAGGAATGCGTAAAATTTGCAGAAAAACACTATACAAACCTCTCAATATTTGATACAATATGTAATGCGACTGCCAAACGGCAACAGGAGGCAGAGCGGCTTTCCGAGGAAAGCGACCTAATGGTTATAGTCGGCGGGAGAACAAGCTCCAATACAGCCAAGTTGCGCGATGTATGCGCTTTGCACTGCCGCACACTCTTGGTTGAAACGGCT
Organism: uncultured Eubacteriales bacterium; assembly: GCA_964564305.1. Classification (GTDB taxonomy): domain Bacteria; phylum Bacillota; class Clostridia; order Oscillospirales; family Acutalibacteraceae; genus RGIG1959. The sequence goes on along the minus strand of CAZMAM010000032.1, from coordinate 13,535 downwards.
GAGGAACTGACACCGGCGAGCCTTTGTGGCGCGCGGCGCATCGGGATTACGGCCGGAGCGTCTACTCCCGACGATATGATAAAGGAGGTACTGACAACCATGACGGACATCATCAACAACGAATCTGCTGTGACCAACAGCGAAACCCCGGCAACGGAATCGGAAATTTCCCCTGCGACCGAAACGGCGTCGGAGGCCGAAATGGCCGCCGAAACCCAAACCGCTCCCGAGGCAGAGGCGCCAACGGCGGAAGACACGGCTTCGGACGCAAAGGAAGAAGACAGCCAGCCGGAAACCGGGGATGCAACCGAAACTCATTCTGACGCGGCCAAAACCGATGCGGCTCCGGACGAATCGGAAACCGAGCCGGAAGAGAAGGCAGATTCCGCTGCCGAATCCGAAAAATCTATGGACGACATGAGCTTTGAAGAGGCGTTGGAAGCTTCTCTTCAAGGATTATCAACAGGTGAAAAGGTTCACGGAAGAGTGGTGTCCGTTTCTCCGAATGAAGTGCAGGTTGAAGTGATTGGGCGCAAGCAAACCGGTTACATTTCTGCTGACGAGTTATCTTCCGATCCGAACGCCAATCCGGCCGACATCGTCAAAGTCGGGGATGAGCTGGAACTGTTAATCATGCGCACAAACGATCAGGAAGGCACGATTATGCTTTCCAAAAAGCGCATCGATAACCTCAAGGGCTGGGATACCATCGTCGCCGCGGAAAAAAGCGGAGATATTTTGGAAGGAACCGTTACCGATATTATCAAAGGCGGAATGCTGGTGAAAACCCTCGGTATCAGAATTTTCGTTCCAGCGTCTCAGGCTTCCGTCAACCGTATGGAAGATTTATCCCCCTTAAAGGGTCAAAAAGTACGTCTGCGCATTATTGAAGTCAATCAAAGTCGGCACCGCGCTGTTGGCAGCGTGCGTTCCGTGGAGCGTGAAGAACGCAAAGAGCGCGAAGCGGCCTTCTGGGCTCAGGCGGAAGTCGGGCAGAAATATACCGGTGTGGTGAAATCACTGACTTCCTATGGCGCTTTTGTGGACATCGGCGGCGTGGACGGCATGATACATGTCAGCGAACTTTCGTGGGGTCGTGTCAAGCACCCGCAGGATGTGGTTTCCGTCGGGGATACGGTGGAAGTCACTATCAAGGGATTAGATACGGAAAAACATAAAATTTCCTTGGGATACCGCAAAGCGGAAGATAATCCGTGGGAAAAATTCAAAAGCGAATTTTCCATCGGGGACGTTGTTAAAGCAAAAATCGTGGGCATGACCGCTTTCGGCGCGTTTGCACAACTTCTGCCCGGTGTAGACGGATTAATCCACATTTCCCAAATCACCGATCACCGCGTGGAACGTCCGCAAGATGAACTGAAAATCGGCCAAGAGGTGCTGGTGAAAATCATCGGTGTAGATTACGACAAGAAACGCATTTCGCTCTCTATGCGCGCTCTGATCGAAGAAGGTATTTCCCCTATCCCGCAACAGGATGCTCCGCAGGCCGATAGCGAAGTACCCGGGGATACAGACGAGCCGAAGGAAGATTCTCAGGTACAAGCGAGCGAATAATGATAAGGCAACACCGCACAAAGACCAAGCTTGCGCGCAATGCCTGCCCATCTGCGGGTGTGTTTTCCGTCATGTCATTTAGCTAAAAATCCTCGCAAATACACAAAGTATTCGCTACGATTTTTGTTTCACCTGACGAAAAATTCGCCTGCCGCATTCTTGCACAACAATCTTTATGCGGTATTGTCATAACAAAAACGTATAGCAACAGGAGTTGAACGGGAAACCGGTCTCCCCTCGCTCAAGCGGGGCCGGCGGTTTTGCGGCGGAAAAAGAAGACCGCTTGCCGGGATTAGGTCACTTCCCGGCAAGCGGTTTATATTACGGCATTACCGCACAAAAGCCGCCTATCGCCTGTGCCGTAAGCGTTTGCCTTTTTCCAAAGGAGAGATGACCATGGCGCGGGAAATGGCGCTGGCGGGCGTGGATCCTTCTGAGCTGACGCCTCCGCCTCCCGTGCAAAAGCCGCACGGGTTTCGGGAAAAATGGGAAAATTATTGGTACCACTACAAATGGCAAACATGGATTGCTGTTTTCGCCGTTGCAGTGCTGGTATGGATACTGGTTGCACAATTTTTGAAGGAAACACCGGATTATATTCTGGTGGCGGTCACCGAGCAGCCACTTTTGCCTCAGGAAACCGAGGCATTGGAAGGGTTGCTGGCATCCTGCGGAAAGGATATTGATGCAAACGGCGCGGTGGAGGTTCAGATAGAAAACCTGAATCCCGCCTTTCACGATCAGATGGCTCCCAATATCGCTCGTTCCGATACGCAAAAACTCATCGCGGAGCTTTCCACCGGCGATCGTATGCTGTTCGTGTTTGATAACATCAGTTACGATGGGTTTATCGAAACCGTCCGGTCTGCTGCAGGAGAAGATTATCGTTTTTTTATGCCGCTTTCCGGAAACGCAAATGGTTATAATGCGGAGGGCTGCTTTTGGAATTGGCGTCAAGACGCGCGCCGAGAGCGCGACGGGCTTGAAACACTGCCCCGGGACCTGTATTTCGGGGTGCGTAGCGCCCAAGGAACCGCGGGCGGATCGCAATCGCAAACTATGGCGGCAGAAGGCGCCGATCTGCTGACGGCTTTGATGAATTCCGCCGAGTAACCGGAAAATCGGCGGTGTATTTCACAAAAGCAATACCGGCTTGGTTTAGCTGTTCAGCTGATGAAATCATGCCGTCCGGGTATTTACTATGTGAAATCAAACACAAAAGGAGTTATGAAAATGCGCAGTGATTTAATGAAAGAAGGTCCGTCCCGCGCTCCGCACCGGTCGTTGCTGAAAGCGCTGGGCATTACCGACAGTGAAATGAAACGCCCGTTTGTAGCTGTGGTCAGTTCCAAGAGCGATTACATTCCCGGGCATGCCCATTTGGATACCATCACCAAAGCGGTGGAGGCCGGAATACGCAATGCTGGCGGCGTGCCCTTTACCTTTAATACCATCGGGGTGTGCGACGGGCTGGCCATGAATCACAAAGGGATGAAGTATTCACTGTGTTCCCGCGAACTGATTGCCGATTCTATCGAGGTAATGCTGACTGCCCATCCGATGGACGCCGCGGTGTTTATCCCCAATTGCGACAAAATTGTGCCCGGTATGCTTATGGCGGCTTGCCGAATGAACCTGCCCTCCATTTTCATCTCCGGAGGGCCGATGCTTCCGGGCAGCAAAGACGGAAAGCGGATGGGACTTTCGGAAATGTTTGAGGCGGTCGGCAGTTATGCTGCCGGAAAAATCACCGAATCGGAATTGCACGCTCAGGAAGAGGCAGCTTGTCCCGGGTGCGGTTCCTGTTCGGGTATGTATACCGCCAATTCCATGAACTGTCTCACTGAGGTCATCGGTCTGGCGTTGCCGGGAAACGGAACCGTTCCCGCTGTCTATTCGGCGCGAATCCGCTTGGCCAAGGATACCGGCGAGCGGGTAATGGATCTTCTTCGGAAAAATATCCGCCCATCCGATATTCTGACCCCGGAGGCCTTTGAAAATGCCTTGCGGGCGGATATGGCCATTGGCTGTTCTTCCAATACGGTGTTGCATATTTTGGCCATTTCCCGCGCAGCGGGTCATCCGGTTACGCTACCGCAGATTGATGCCATCGGAAAATCTACGCCGCAAATTTGTAAGCTCAACCCCGCCAGTCAAACTTACCTTACCGACCTTAACGAGGTTGGCGGAATTCAAACGATGTTGAAGGAACTGGACACGGGCGGATTGTTGCACCGCGAGGCCCTGACGGTTTCGGGAACCGTGGGAGAGCGCGTGGACGCCGCAAGAGAGGCAGACGGCGTCATTGTGCATAAACTGGACAATCCTTTCCGTAAAGACGGCGGGTTAGCCATTTTGTTCGGAAATTTAGCGCAGGACGGTGCGGTGGTTAAGCAAGGTGCGGTAGCTCCGTCCATGATGGTACACAGTGGGCCCGCCCGCGTGTTTGACTGTGAAGAGGACGCCAACGATGCCATTCTCTCGGGAAAAATTCATCCGGGCGATGTGGTGGTTATTCGGTATGAGGGCCCGAAAGGCGGGCCGGGTATGCGGGAGATGCTTTCCCCGACTTCGGCCATTGTCGGTATGGGACTGGGAGAAAGCGTAGCGCTGATTACCGACGGGCGGTTTTCCGGCGCAACCCGCGGTGCTTCTATCGGGCATATTTCGCCGGAAGCGCAGGAGGGCGGCTTAATCGCGTTGATTCAAGAGGGCGATACGATTGCTATCGATATCCCGAATCGATCGATTAACCTTATGGTGGATGAAGAAACCGTCGAAAAGCGCCGCATGGCTTGGAAACCGCCCGAACGGGAACTTACCGGTTACGCCAAACGGTATGCGTTACATGTCACCAGCGGGTCTACCGGCGCCGTATTTGACGATTTGCTCTCGGAATCGAAGAATAACCAAGGTTGACGATAAACCGGGTGTGTGAACATTCTCAGGTTATAACGTTCATTGATTTTGCTGCTTATGTTCGGTATGCCTGAAATCAGGGGGGAGTGAACGGCAAGATATGTTTGATGCCAAACGGGTAACCGAGGACTGTGTGCAATGGATTCGCCGTTTTTTTGCGGAAAACGGGCCGGGGTGTAACGCGATTGTCGGTATTTCCGGTGGAAAAGACAGTTCGGTTGTTGCGGCGCTTTGTGCGCTGGCACTTGGAAAAAACCGTGTAATCGGCGTATTGATGCCATGCGGAGAGCAGGCGGATATCGATATGGCCAAATTGCTGGTGAATCATCTGGGAATTCCCCATTATCTGATTAATATACGCGATGCGGTCGACGGACTTACCGCGCAGATACCGTTTGCACTTTCTGAACAGAGCCGTTGCAATTTACCGGCACGCATTCGTATGGCGACGCTGTATGCGGTGGCTCAGTCCCACAACGGCAGAGTGGCGAACACATGTAATCTTTCCGAAGACTGGGTGGGGTATTCTACCCGTTACGGGGATGCAGCGGGAGATTTCAGCCCTCTTTGTCATCTGACGGTACAGGAGGTCCGACAAATTGGAACGGAATTGAAGCTGCCCGATGTTTTAGTCCGGAAGATTCCCGAAGACGGTTTGAGTGGGAAGACCGATGAAGATAATTTGGGCTTTTCCTACGCGGTTTTGGACAGATACATCCGTTTCGGTGAGATTGACGATCCGAATACGCGTCAGCGCATTGATGCGCTGCACCGGGCCAACACGTTTAAATTAAAACCCATGCCCGGCTTTCTGCCCGAACTTTAAGTTGTTATCGCACAAAAGTGCCGGTGTGTATGCGAATCTTCGTTTGATCCGGCCTTTTGCGGTATACCTCGCAATGCTTCTCCAATAAAGTGCAAAGAAGCCGGATTGCTCCGGCTTCTTTGCCTATTTTTTTCATATGCTGCTTTTCAAGAGCGTTCCGAAACGGAAAGCGCCGCCAAGTACTCCTCTTCCCGAAAAGCCGCGTTGAGTACCTCCGCCAACCGAGCACAGCTCAGATAATCCGGCAAACCCAAAGCGGCGCATACGGCCTTCCGCTTTTTTCGACTGTTTTGTTGACCGGATAATCCGTCTTCGTACAGGCGAGTCGTGTTCATAAACCGGAGATGCGGCAACGGCTGTTTGCCGGCCGGCGTAACTCCCGCACAAAGCAACGCGCGAACAATCACCTGCGAATTCATGCCCTCTACACCCAGCAATCCCTCTTTGGAAGGCAACGGTTTTCGGCGTTCTTTTCCCGTAACCGGAGGAATATAAGCGTGCTTCAGCAGTTTGGGAGAAATACAGGAAGCAATATAATTGCGAATTTGAAACCCAGCGGCATCGCTGTCCGTAAGAATCACCAATCCCCTTTCCTCCGCTAAACGGCGCAAAAGCGCAACGGTGCTCCGATCTCTGTAAATACGGAAACCGTTTGTCGGAATAATCAGGGTATCCAGAAATTCACGAAGCTTAACGGCGTCGCATTTACCCTCCACCGCGACGGCTTCTGTGATTCGAAGCATGTTATCATCCCGCTTTGGCAATCATAATCAAGCCCGCAACCGTTTCATCCAGCAATGTGCGATGGCTTGCCTGTGATCCGCCTTTCATGCGGGAATCGGCAAGCGCCAACCACTGAAGGCTTTTGATAATCTGGCTCTCGGAAAGCTGACGGCAGTCCCTGGCGGCGTTGCGCAGGCGAAATTCCCTGCCCTTCAACGAAAAAACTTCCGCCGCATTTTCTGCCGTTATTCCCGCTGTAGAAGCGGTTTTTGCACGATATAAATCAACATAACTTTCCGACAATACCGCCAAAATTCGAACGGGCTCTTCCCCCAGAGAAAATAACCGGGAAATCACATCGTAAGCGGTGTCATACCGCCGAGAAAGCAATGCCTTGGAAAGCTCATACACCGATGCTTCCAGCCGCTGCGCACAGACGGCATGCACCAACTCGACGGTGATCTCTCCCCCCTGAGCAACGGAGCAGAGCTTATCCAATTCCGAAAGCAGCAAAGTCAGATCTTCACCGCAACGCTCCGACATAGCGGAAGCTTCCGCACGGGAAAGCAAACATCCCCGTTTTTTTGCCCCTCTGCACAAAATATCGACAGTCTGTGCCGAAGTACGCCGTTCAAAAAAAACGGATACGCCCAATTTCTGAATCTTGGCAATGAACGCTTTCCATTTGGCACTTTTCGCTTTTTCGGCGTTCCAGACGGTTACGGAAAAAAGCAACACACTGGGCAACTGAACCGATGTGAGTAAATTTTCTATCCGCTTGATCTGTGCGTTGGAAGAAGCCGGATCGTACTCCCGCATCCATACGCAATTGTACTCCCCCATAAAAGGAGCAGCCTGAACGACGGATTCCAGTTCATCAACAGAAAAGCTGTCGCCATCAAACAAATGCAGATTGAAATCGGCCGAATCATCCGAAGGAACAACCTGTTTCACAATTTTTTTCGCATACTGCGCTGTGAAATATGGTTCGTCACCGTACAAAAGGTAAAGCGGAGAAATATCGCCGCCGCGAAGTGCGTTCTTCAGTTGCTGTTCCGTCCATTTCATCGCTGTTTATCCCACCATACTCGAGTAATATCTCCGCGGCCTTTCGTCATAAAAGAAACGCTATTTTTCGCCGCAACCCACTGAGAAGACGCTCCACACGGCGCATCCCCCATTCTGTCACTGTCGGAAATCGTACAAAAACACACTGCCACCTTAATGCGCAGGCAATCGGTATGAAGAGGCAAAAGCGTTTGATAAAGCAACACATCCGGCGTGCGCCATTCTTCCTTCAGTTGTGCCGCATCCGCTCCCGAAAGTCCGATCAAAAGAGACGTCTCTCTATCCTCAAGCCGATAAAAATCTCCAATGCGATTCACAATTGCCCGATCGGAAAGTTGCGCGAAAGCGTCGTCCTCCAATGTGAAACGGTGCTCCGCTTTAGGGAGATTAGCATACGCCTCAGGCGGATCCGGAAGAATAAGATCTTCGGTTTCCCAAGGAAAAACGGAAAAATCCAGCGATTGCGCCGATCCTTCATTGAGCCACAACAGCCATTTTAAACGTCTGACGCCGTGAGATTCCGCCGTATCCGCCAATGAAGAAAGGGCCTTTTGATCTCCGCCGAAAACCGCCGAGTATTCTCCGTCGGTTTCCAGCAAAAGCGATACGGAATCTCCCCGCACCGCCGTGACAGTAGTCACACCGGATCGAAGCAGGCCAAAGCACAAAGACGCGAGCGGCAGAATTCCGGCCAAAAAACACAAAACGAATTTAAAACCCGCTTTTGGCCGCCATTTGACGGCGATAAACAGAAACAAAGCGGCAATAAAAAGCCACGCAACAAGATAAGGCGGAACATGGAACAATGCGGAAAACGGAAGAGAAGATAAAAATCCGGTGACACCGTACAACCATCCCGCCAATCCCTGTGCCAGCCAAAAAAGCGGAGTTGCAATAACGCCGACGTAAGGAATAAAACCGATAAGCAACGCCAAAGCACACAGCACCAGCATAGCGGACGCCGGAAGCACACATAACAAATTAGCAGGCAGAAACAGCAAAGACAACTCACCAAAATACAAAGCCGTAAGCGGTAAGGTAAATGCCGACGCACACAGCGATACACCCAAAGCGGAAACTGCCGATCGCAGACAGGCGCCCCAAAACCGGTGGGTAGAAATTCGTCCGGTTACTCCCCGCTCCCAAGCGGGAAACAGCGTCAGCAAACCGAGCGACGCCGCAAAGGAAAGCTGCATACCGATATCCGCCGCAGAAAATGGATCGATTACCAGCATCAACAAAGCGGCCGCCCCAAGCGAATTCAGGCCATCGGCCCGCCGATAGACAAGTAAAGCGGCCAACATCAGCAAAGTCATGATCCCCGCCCGCATTACCGAAGGCGTAAATCCGCAAAGCATCATAAAAAACAGCACACCAACCATGGTTAATACCGAACTCAGCCGGCGGGGGCACCTCATACGTCGAAGCAAAAAAAGCAAAGCTCCGGTAATTACGGAAAGGTGAAGACCGGATACCGCCAACAAGTGATATACACCGCTGTTGCGAAAAGCGCGCTGAGTTGCCTCGGAAAGTGCCGACCGATCACCAAGCAAAACGCTCTGACAGATTCCTGCAGCATCGGACTGCATATGATCGTGAAGACTTTCACGAATACGATTTTGCAAAGTGAAAATCAGATCCGAAAGGCGAGACCGTTCGCCTGAACCGGCGTCGACAAGAGGCTCACCCTCGGTCCACGCATACAGATAACTTCCTCCGGAAAGCGCATAGGCATCTTTTTCTCCCGTTTTCATCGCGGCGGTCAGCGTCACTTCTCCGGCAAGCCTTTCACCCGGAACAGCGGTCTCCTCAATTTTTAACCACAAACACAATCTTGCGCCGCGTGGCAAATCACCTGTTTCCACTTCAGCAATGACCGAATCCTCCGAAGAGGCGGGGGCCAAAACGCGCACCGTCACCTGAGCCGATGCACCGTCCAGAGCAGTCAGCGGATAAACTTGCGAAAACAGCTTGAGAAGAAACAGCCCGCCCACCAACAGCGCGGCAACCGACGCCACGCTCCACACGATCCGAACCGAACGAAACGAAGGAAACAACCATACCGCGGCAACCGAAATCAGCAATCCGCCTGCAATCGCCACCAGCGCCCACATAGGCAGCGCCAGCACACACAGCGCCGCCGCAAAAGCAAAAAGCCCAAAAAGAAAAAATGGCCGGTTTTTCATGAATTTTCCTCGCCAATCGGATGGTTACTGTTTCTTTCTTGCCGCTTCTTTCATGCGCTGTTCATGAGATAAAATGCGTTTGCGCAACCGGATATTTTTGGGCGTCACTTCCACCAGCTCGTCATCGTTAATAAATTCCAGTGACTGCTCCAGTGAGAGCACTGTGGGAGGCACCAATCTAAGCGCTTCATCCGAACCGGCGGCGCGCATATTGGTTACATGTTTCTTCTTGCAGACATTTACGGTGATATCCTCATTTTTGGGAGACTGGCCGACGATCATACCCTCGTAAACCTCAACGGCGGGGCCAATAAACATCTCTCCCCTCTCTTGGGCATTGAACAGGCCGTAACTTGTGGTTTCCCCGGTTTCAAAGGAAATCAGCGATCCCTGCTGACGCTTTTGAATTTCTCCTTTATACGGTTCATACCCGTCAAAAACACTGTTCATAATCCCGTTTCCGTTGGTATCCGTGAGAAACTGCTGACGATAACCCATCAGGCCGCGGGAAGGAATGCGAAATTCCAGATGGCTTTCCCCCGTATCCCGGGTGCCCATATTCACCAGTTCCGCTTTCCGGGTACCGAGCGCTTCCATCACCGAACCGACATATGTTTCGGGTACTTCAATCATCAAAAGCTCCATCGGCTCCAAAAGTGTTTCGCCCTCTTTTTTATAAATTACCCTTGGGTTGGAAACCGCAAATTCATATCCCTCCCGGCGCATGGTTTCAATGAGAATCGAAAGATGTAATTCTCCTCTTCCGGATACTTCAAACGCATCGGTACTGTCTGTTTCCCTCACGCGCATACTGACATTGGTCTGCACTTCCTTAAAAAGACGGTCACGCAGGTTACGGGAAGTCACATACTTGCCTTCTCTTCCTGCAAACGGGCTGTTGTTGACCATAAAAAGCATGGAAATAGTCGGCTCGTCGATATGCACAAAAGCCAGCGCCTGAGGATGATCGGAATCACAAGCGGTTTCGCCGATATTTAACGTCGGTATGCCGCTCACTGCGATGATATCCCCCAATGATGCGGATTCGCACTCCACTCTGCGCAAACCCTCAAACTGGTACAACTTTCCGATGCGGGACGGGAGCGTACTTCCGTTTGCACGACACAGAACAACCGACTGACCGGTTTTAACCGTTCCCCGCTCAACCCGGCCAATGCCCACTCTTCCGATATAATCATCGTAATCGATATTGGAAAATAAAATTTGCAGCGGGCCCTGAGAATCGCCCTGCGGCGCGGGAATATATTGCAAAATAGCATCCGTCAGCGGCTTCATATTCCCCGAACGGACCGTGGGATCCAAGGAAGCATAGCCGTCCTTTGCCGAGGCATAAACCACCGGAAAATCCAGCTGTTCTTCGCTGGCGCCTAATTCGATAAACAAATCCAGAAGCTCGTCAATCACTTCCGATGGCCGGGCACCTTCACGATCGATTTTGTTGATAACCACCAGTGGTTTCTTCCCCAAACCAAGCGCTTTTTTTAAAACAAACCGTGTTTGCGGCATACATCCCTCAAAAGCATCCACCAGTAAAAGTACCCCGTCAACCATCATCAGGATGCGCTCCACTTCTCCGCCAAAATCCGCGTGACCGGGCGTATCCACAATATTAATTTTGGTATCCCCCACTTTAATGGCGGTGTTTTTGGCCAAAATTGTGATGCCCCGCTCTCTTTCCAAATCACCGGAATCCATCACGCGTTCCGCCACCTGCTCATTGTCGCGAAAAACGCCACTCTGTCGCAGCAGTTGATCCACCAACGTGGTCTTGCCGTGATCCACATGGGCGATGATGGCAATATTACGCAGATTTTCCCTTGTTTCCATGGATTAAATCTCCTTTATATGATAACACGTCTGTACAAACAGCTATTTTCCCCGAAAAAGCCGACCGGAAAACACCGAACAGCGAACAAAATACGGCCATTTCATTCTCATACCGTTCGCGTAACGCGCTGTGAAACAAAATGAGCCGGCAAGGCAACTAATCACGGAGAACCGCTACCAGAGTCCTCTGTGTCTGAAAAATCACACAAGAAACAGCTGCCGCGCCGCTTCACGCACGACAATCCTTATGCGGTATTTCCCTAACAATTTCCCGTTTGATGGTTGCCATTATACCACGACGTGCGGTCAAAGTAAAGACAGGAAGGCTGTTTTGCGGGAGATCACCGAGCCCTTTATCGAGGGCAACACCGACCAAAGACCGGCTGCCGCCTTTGTCGCCTATATGCGGGCATTTTTTTCGTCAGATAAAACAACAATTTGCTCGTTGCATCCGAACGACAATCTTTATGCGGTATTGCCTTAGGAAAACTTAGGGGAGAAACCCGCGTTCACCAAAGAGCGGAACCTTGACAAAAGGCGCAAAACAGTGTATGCTACCAAGCGAAAGCAAACCCCGGGAGGCCTAATTTCCATGCTGACACTGGATAAAATCTATCACGCCAATTATATGCTGAGAGATGTCGTTCGCAAAACGTCGATCATTCATGCGCCGGACATTCATCCAAACTGTGACGTGTACCTGAAAACCGAAAATCTTCAGGTCACCGGTTCGTTTAAGGTTCGCGGATCGGCGTATAAAATCTCCCTGCTCAGCGAAGAAGAGCGGCGCAAAGGAGTCATCGCCTGTTCGGCAGGCAATCATGCGCAGGGTGTCGCCATGGCGGCAACCCGAAACGGAATACCCTCCCTGATCTGTCTTCCGGACGGCGCCCCGATTTCCAAAGTAGAAGCAACCAAGCGCCTCGGCGCCAAAGTCGAACTGGTGAAAGGCGTTTACGATGACGCTTACGCCAGATCGCTTCAATTAAAAGAAGAAAAAGGGTATACATTTATTCATCCGTTTGATGATGAGGATGTTATTGCCGGACAAGGCACTATCGGGCTGGAAATCTTAGACCAGCTTGACGGAGTAGACGCCGTGGTGGTTCCGGTAGGCGGAGGCGGACTAATCTCCGGAATCGCTTACGCCATAAAATCCCTGCGCCCGCAGTGCAAAGTGTACGGCGTACAGGCCAGCGGAGCTGCCTCGATGGTTCACGCGCTGCATGCCGGAAAGCCTGAGGCGCTGCCGTCGGCAACTACGGTGGCGGACGGAATCGCCGTAAAAAAAGCGGGCGAACTGACTTTTCAGCTTTGCCGGGATTATGTCGACGATGTGGTCACCGTAACCGATGACGAAACCTCTACAGCGATTTTAACCTTGATTGAACAACAAAAACTGATTGCGGAAGGCGCCGGAGCGGTTGCAGTAGCGGCCGTGATGTTCGACAAACTCCCGCTCGCCGGCAAAAAAACGGTTTGTTTGATTTCCGGCGGCAATATCGATGTGACCATTCTCTCCCGCGTTATCTCCCGCGGCCTGTTGAAAACCGGCCGATCGGCGGATATTACCGTGGAATTGGCAGACAAGCCCGGTCAGCTGACCAGCGTTGCGGATATTGTCGCCACCAAGGGCGGAAACGTCGTTGGGGTATATCACGACCGGGCTGCGCTGGAAACCGCCGTCACCGCGTGTTATTTGCGGTTGGTACTGGAAACCCGGGATCATCAACATGTGAAAGAAATCAAAGATGCGCTGACAGATGCCGGATATAAACTGGTGGAATAAAAAAGGAGAAAACAGCTATGGCAGAAATCATTCACACCGATGCCGCCCCGGAAGCAATCGGGCCTTACTCTCAGGCGGTAACCGCAGGCTCTTTTGTCTTCACGTCCGGGCAAATCGCCATCAATCCCGTTTCGGGAAAAGTGGAGGAAACCACTATAGAAGGGCAGACAAATCAGGTCCTGAAAAACCTAAGTGCGGTGCTTCAGGCCGCCGGATCCGGTTTGGATCAGGCGGTTAAGACCACTTGTTATCTGTCCGATATGGAAAATTTTGCGGCGTTCAATGAGGTCTACGGCGCTTATTTTACCGGAAAGCCCGCCCGATCCTGTGTTGCGGTTAAATCCTTACCTAAAGGAGTATTGGTGGAAGTAGACGTCATCGCACAAAAGAACGGAGAATAAATCAGCGGAATTGTGCTTACTTTGGAAATAACGCCATACATTCGGCTAAGAAAATCCCCCGGGTGTACATTATTTTTGCAATTCCGATGCCGAAAAAAGACACACAAACCGGAGTCACCGAACCCGGTAATTAACCGTAAAAAAATATGGGAGCCTCTAATTAATAGGCTTCAGCCATATTTTTGCAGTTCCATCTTTTT
>CAZMAM010000031.1:0-18189 GCA_964564305.1 uncultured Eubacteriales bacterium | reverse complement strand
TCGCCATTTGCAGGATGCTCCTGACCGCTATCTGGAACATGCTCAGCAAACTGGAACCCTATAACCCGGCTGGCTTTTTAGAACACAGACCCGTAAAACAGTCCAAAGTCCTGACGAAGTCACAGGCGTTATCTTTGCTCCGTTTAAGAGGCTATACTATCACGGATGATGTTGCTGTGACCGCCTAAAATGACCTGCTTATGCCCGCATTATTTTGGGGGTAAGGGGGATTTATGCGCCTTTTTTCGGCTATCCGCTACTTATTTGTTTCAAACTTATCCCTCTGTTTCTGTTTTATGGCAATACTGCATAAAATTGCCGTGCGTGAAGCGGAGCGGGTTTTTGTCGAATGAAACAAAAACCGCCGCGATGCCTTGGGTATTCGCGAGGATTTTGGCTCAATGGCGAAAAAGATGCCCGCGGATGGGCAGGTATTGTGCCAAAGCCCGGTCTTTGTGCGATATTGCCTGAGTTGTTTGATAACATTTTATCACAAGAACAGGCAAAAGTAAAGTTAAGGCTACACCGCACAAAGATTGTCGTTCAGAAAAGCGGCAGGCGGATTTTTCGGCAAAAACAACTTGCCGGAGCCGAAAAAGGGTGTTATACTTGGAAACACGAAAGAAGGATGTAACCGTGAGGAAGAAACTGTGTATTTTTCTGGCGATGGTTGTGGCGGCAGTTACTTGTTTGATGCCGACGGTTGCAGCGGAAAACCGGGTGATTCTAACCATATCGGGTGCAAAGCCTGCGCGGGCGGGACTAACCTTTGAGGTATCCGTTCGCATCAGCGAAAATTCCTATATGGTCAACGGAAATTATGATTTGACATATGATCCCGCTGTGGTGGAGTTGGTTTCGAATGCCTACGCGGGAAATATGTGTCGCGTGAACCAAAAGGTAATGAGTACCATGATGGTTCATTTCGGGCTGGTTAAACCCGGAGATTTTCGCTTTGTTGCGGCGACAGGCAACCGCACCGGTATTACCGCCGGCGGAGAGATGTTTCGCGTAACCTTCCGTTTGCTCAACGGCGAACAAAACCCAAAACTGAATCTGAAAGCCGCGCCGTTGCGGGGCAATAAAGGAAATACCTTTGACGCCAATGGAAAGCCCAAAGATTACGATATCGATTACACCGTGGAACAACATGTCCTCGGCCTTGTTCCGCCCGTATGGAAACAGGATGGAGATACCGATTTAGACGGAAAAATCAGCCTGATCGACGTGATGATGGCCTTTCTTCACGTTAACGGATCTTACGCATTGACTCCCGCACAGCAAGCACACGCAAACGTCAACGGCGGCGCATTGGATTTGGAAGACGTTTATCTCATGTTTCAACTGATTTCCGGACAAATCAGCCGGTAACCGGTTTTTCGCAAACAAAAAGTTCCGCACGGAATATGGCCAAGAAACGATTGCCCCGAATCAAACAAAACCGAATAAAATAAAACCGCGCAGGGCACCCGAAAAAGATTGCACCGAAGCGGCAACTTTGCTATAATTGCCGTTGATGTTTGGAACGATGTGAAAAGGGGATCACGGATTTTATGAAAATTATCATTGTCGGCTGCGGAAAAATCGGCATCACCCTGCTTTCCAGCTTATCTTCCGAGGGCCACGATGTGCTCGGCATCGACACCGATCCCGCTGTGATAGACAGTATTACCAATACCTTCGATGTTATGGGTGTTTGCGGAAACGGAGCGGATTGCTCGGTTCTCAAGGAAGCGGGAGCGGAAACGACTGAACTGTTTATCGCGGTAACCGATTCGGACGAACTGAATATGCTCAGCTGTTTTATCGCGGGAAAACTTGGCGCCTCCCACACCGTTGCCCGAATTCGAAATCCGGAATATAACGATCGCTCACTGTCTTTTCTGCGGCAGCATTTGGGGCTGTCTATGTCGATCAATCCCGAGTTACTCGCCGCAAACGAACTGTTCAACATTTTAAAATTTCCGTCCGCCGTAAAAATGGAGATTTTTTCCCTTCGCAATTTTAGTGTGATTGAGCTTCGCCTTCGGGAAGATTCTCCGTTTGTCAATACACAGTTAAAAACTCTGCGGGAACGTTTCGGCACCAAATTTCTGGTATGTGCGGTGCAACGGGGAGACGAGGTGCATATTCCCAGCGGGGATTTTATTTTGCAGGCGGGAGATAAAATCGAAGTTGCCGCTTCGCTTTCCGAATTGCACAAACTGTTCAAAAATATGGGTATTCCCAGCAAAAAGGCTCGGGATGTCATGATTTTGGGCGGAAGCCGCATCGCATACTATCTGTCCAAAATGCTGATGGGTACCGAAAGCAAAGTGAAAATTATCGAGCAAAATCCGGCGGTTTGCCGTGAACTGTGCGAATCGCTTCCGAAGGCTGTGGTGATTCAAGGCAATGGCGCGGGTCAAGAACTTCTGCTGGAGGAAGGCATCCGCTCAATGGACGCCTTTGTCTCACTGACCGGCATGGATGAAGAAAATATCCTTTTAGGCTTTTTCGCTTCCTCTCAAAATGTTCCGAAAGTCATCGCCAAAGTCAATAACGATGAACTTGGTGCCATGGCGGATAAATTGGGGCTGGATACCCAGATTTCCCCGCGCAACATTGTTTCGGACGTTATGGTCAGGTATGCGAGAGCTTTGGAAAACTCGCTGGAAAGCCAAGTGGAAACGCTGTATAAGCTGATGGACGGCGCGGTGGAAGCGCTGGAATTTATCGTCAACGGAGAATCCAAAATCACCGGAGTTCCTTTAAAGGAACTGAATATCCGCGAAGATATTCTGATTGCCGCTATCTTCCGGGATCGAAAATCCATTATCCCTTCGGGGGACGATCTCATTTTCGCGGGAGACCGGGTCATTGTGGTTGCCGCGGGACAGCGCATTCGGGATCTTTCGGATATTGTCTGAGAGGGGGGATCTCTGTTTTGAATCGCAGGATGATTCTCTTTACCCTCGGCCGCATCATGCAAATGGAAGCGGCCCTGCTGGGATTGCCGCTTGTTATTTCGCTGTTGTACCGGGAAAAGGGCGCACTTTGGTTTTTGATTACCGCTGCGACCGCTCTCCTGTTCGGAACGGTACTCACCGTATGCGCAAAACCCCGTACACGTATTATCTATGCCCGGGACGGATTTATGGTGGTAGCGCTGGCATGGGTATTGCTTTCGGTATTCGGAGCGGTTCCGTTTACATTGAGCGGAGAAATTTCTTCTTTTATCGATGCTTTTTTTGAAACCGTCAGCGGTTTTACCACGACCGGCGCATCGATTTTGGTGGATCCTTCCCGGCTATCTCACGGAATGCTCTTTTGGCGGAGTTTTACGCACTGGATCGGCGGAATGGGCATTTTGGTGCTGTGTATGGCTATCGTTCCCTCTTTGTCCGCCCGATCCATTCATATTATGCGCGCGGAAATGCCCGGCCCCGTTGTCGGTAAACTGGTTCCACGGGCACGGGATACTGCGAAAATTCTTTATCTCATCTATATCGCGCTGACCTTGGTGGAAGCGGTGATGCTGTGCTTTGGAGGCATGTCTCCCTTTGAGAGCGCGGTATACGCACTGGGCACCGCCGGAACGGGCGGATTCGCTATTTACCCTAGCAGCTGCGGCGATTTTTCTCCTTTTATTCAGTGGACAATAACCGTTTTTATGCTGCTGTTCGGAATCAACTTCAATCTGTACTATCTCCTGCTGGCCAGAAGGGGAAAAAGCATTGTCAAAAGCGAAGAACTGTGGGTATATCTGGGTATCGCGGTAATTGCCATATCGGTCATTACCGCCAACATTTATCCGATTTATCACTCTTTTGCCGATTCGCTTCGCCTGTCTTCTTTTCAAGTGATGTCCGTTCTCTCCACCACCGGTTATTCTACCGCCGATTTCAATCTGTGGCCCGGGCTTTCCCGTTCGCTGCTGTTTGTGCTGATGTTTTTCGGCGCTTGCGCCGGATCGACGGCGGGCGGGTTAAAAATTTCCCGGCTGGTCTTGATGTTTAAGATGATTCACGCCAATCTGCGCAAGCTGTTGCGGCCGAACAGCGTGAGCACCGTTAGGCTGGATGGGAAAAATGTCCCGGAAGAAACCCAAAGAGGAGTCGCCAATTACTTTGCGCTGTATATGATGCTGCTGGGTGGCATTTTTATTCTGCTCTCTTTTGAACCGTTTGATTTGGAAACCAATCTTTCCGCCGCTGTTTCCTGTTTCAATAACGTGGGACCGGGTTTAGGCATCGTCGGCCCCGCAGGAAATTACGCGGGGTATTCCGGATTTTCCAAAATCCTGCTTTCTCTGGCTATGCTGCTGGGCAGACTTGAACTGTATCCGGTACTGTTTCTTTTGGCTCCTTCTACCTGGACGCGCCGGTCATAGGGAGGCACGGATTATGCAAGTATCACCGTCTATTCTGACTTGCGATTTTTCCCGCATGGCGGACGCCGTTTCTTTGGTGGAAAAAAGCGGGGCGGATATGCTTCATCTGGATGTGATGGACGGCCGGTTTGTGCCCAATCTCACATTCGGAGCGCCGATTATCCGTTCCTTGCGTCCGCTGACAGCCCTGCCGTTTGATGTGCATTTAATGATTTCCCGACCGGATCTTCTGCTGGATGATTTTGCCCGCGCCGGAGCGGATATTATCAACATTCATGCGGAATGTGAAGCGCCCGTTCGGGATACGCTTATGCGTATTCGCGCGATGGGAAAATCCCCCGCCGTCACGCTTAAACCCGGTACCCCTGCAAGCACCGTATTCCCCTTTCTGCCGCTGATAGACATGGTTCTGGTCATGACGGTGGAACCGGGATTCGGCGGGCAGGCGTTTATGCCGGATATGCTCCCGAAAGTCAGCCGGATAAAGAAAGAAATCCGCCGTCTCGGCCTTTCGGTAAAAATTCAGCTGGACGGCGGCATTAACGCGGACAACGCTCCCGCCTGCGCCAAGGCGGGAGCGGATATCGCGGTTATCGGAAGCGCTTTGTTTGCCGCAAAAGATCCCGCAGAACTTGTCCGACAAGTACAACATTTGTGAAAGGGAGTGCCTTTTTGACGCTCAAAAAGGACCCTATCATCGGATGTCTGCTCTCACTGCTGTGCCTGGTCCTCACAGCGGGAATATGCGCTTTATTTATGAACCCCATGACCGAAATCTGCGCCAAAGGTATAGAGGCCGTATTGCCGGTGATTTTTCCCGATCTGGCGCAAAGCGATTGGTGGCAGCATCTCGCCCCCGTTGTGTTGCCCCAGGTAGGGCCTTTTCTGCTGACGGCAGCGGTGGTTACGGCGGAATGCTTCGTGTTTCGCCGGCGCACGGCATACGGTATCTTTACCGCTTTAGCTTCCTGTGCGCTTGCCGCTTGGCTTCCTTTTCAAAATCCGATGCCAAGAACCGGCGCATGGGTCGGCGGCGCGGGTTGTCTGCTTTTGGCCATGCTGTGGAAATGGGCAAGCGCCAAATTTCCTTCGGTGCGAAACGGCGAAAGCATTCGCTATGTGATATTCGGCATACTCACCACGGTGGTCAGTTTTCTTTCGCAAATGCTGTTCTCCAATATCTGCCGATGGCCGGTAGCGGCGTCTACCGCCGGATCGTGGGTATGCGCGGTGCTGTTTGCCTATGCGGTTAATAAGCTGTTTGTGTTTAAAAGCCACATTTCGGGCGTCGCTGCCCTTTTCCGGGAAATGGGTCTGTTTTTCGGAGCACGGGTGGTATCCCTTATGGTGGAGGTGGCGTTTATGACCGTGACGGTGGATTGGCTGCACTGGTCGGAGGCCTTGTGCAAAATAGCGGTACAGGTGATTATTCTGGTGCTCAATTACCTGTTCAGCAAGCGGATTATTTTTAAAAAACATCAAAAAGAGCCCCCGGAACAGTAATCCGGGAGCTTTGCTTTTCCCGCCCATCGGGAAGTTTCCGCGCTCACACCATTTGTGCGTGTTTATTTTTTGAGCGCTTTTCGGAATCACAGGGCAAAACCGGGAAAGGGCGCAAAGCCCGTTTGTTCGTACTGATCGACAACAACCGACCGATTACAACGAATTCGCGCCGAGAATCACTTTGCAGAATTTCTTTTTGCCTTTGCGGAGAACCAAACCGTCCGCAGAAATATCCGACGATTGAAAAACTTTTCGGATATCGGTCACTTTTTCCTGACCGGCCAAAACGCCGCCCTGCTCTACGGCGCGTCGCGCTTCCGATTTCGAAGATACCAGATCTGCTTTCACCAGCAGGGTGAGAATATCAATTCCGCCCGAAGAAAAATCCCCGTCTGCCAAAGAAACCGTCGGCATATCGGCGGCAGCGCCGGTTTGAAACAAGGACCGAGCCCCGGTTCTCGCCCTTTCGGCTTCTTCCCTGCCGTGCACCAATTCGGTCAGTTCATACGCCAATGTTTCTTTTGCCGTATTCAGCCGGCTGCCCTCCCAAGAAGCCATTTCATTTATTTCTTCCAATGGCAGGAAAGTCAGCGTTCTCAGACATTTGATTACATCCGTATCCGCGACATTCCGCCAATATTGGTAAAAATCAAACGGCGCGGTTTTATCGGGATCCAGCCAGACGGCACCGGACTGGGTTTTGCCCATCTTTTTTCCTTCGGCATTCAGCAAAAGGGGAACGGTCATCGCTCCGGCGCTTTTTCCCGATTTGCGCCGAATCAAATCCGCGCCGCTTAAAATATTGCTCCATTGATCGTCGCCGCCGCATTGCAAATCACATCCATACCGCTTGTACAGTTCCCAATAATCGTAGCTTTGCATAATCATATAATTAAATTCCAGAAAGCTCAGCCCTTTTTCCATTCGCTGTTTGTAGCATTCTGCGGCAAGCATACGGTTCACGCTGAAGTGCGCGCCCACTTCCCGCAGAAGTTCCACATAATTCAGCCGGGTCAGCCATTCGGCGTTGTTGACCATCACCGCTCCGCCGTCCTGCGAAAAGTCGATAAAACGGCTCATTTGCCGCTGAAAACATTCGCTGTTACGCGCGATGATTTCCGGCGTCATCATCGGGCGCATATCGGTGCGCCCGGAAGGATCGCCCACCATAGCGGTTCCGCCGCCGATCAGGACAATCGGGCGGTTGCCCGCCGCCTGAAGGCGTTTCATCAGGGAAAGTTGCAAAAAATGGCCAACATGAAGGCTGTCCGCCGTAGGGTCAAATCCGATATAGAAAATCGCCCGGCCGGCGTTAATGTCGGCACGAATTTTCTCTTCATCATTCGTTTGCGCAATCAGGCCTCGCGCCTTCAATTCTTCGTAAATTGTCATTGTCTCTTGAACGACCCCTTCCCCGGTGACCCCTTGCGGTTGTCTGTTCCGCAAATAAAAATTATCGTATAAAGATTTTCGTGCGGAAAGCGTCAGGCGGATTTTGCTTTGCCCGGTTTATACAGCATCATAAATTTTGTCAAAAACGGGTAAGCGAAAGTTGAGTGCTGCGTATGAACGATTTCATCACACGGCTTTATAGCAAAAAAACCGGCAAAGCCGGCTTTTGATCGATGGTGGAGACGAAGAGAATCGAACTCTCGACCTTACGGATGCGAACCGTACGCTCTCCCAGCTGAGCTACGCCCCCCTGTGCCGTCATTACTTTAGCGCAAAACGGGGTCTTTGTCAACCCCTAATCCTCAAATAATCCTCAAAAAAATCCGAATCACGCGGATTTTCCGCGAAAATCACTTGACAGGAAAAGCCCTGATGTGGTAGGATAAGCATACCTCATAGGGGGTTATTTTTTTGATATCCCCTAAGGCAACACCGCACAATGGCAAGCCGATGCACAACGCCTCCGCCCTGCGGGCTTCTTTTTCGTCTTTCGGGCAAAATTCCCGCGGATACGCAGAAATTTCGCTGAGGCGTTTGTTATATCGGGCGAAAATCTGCCAACATTTCCTTGCCACAATTTTTATGCGGTATTGCCCTGTCCGTGAGGGAGGCTGACATTATTCCTGTATTTAGGAGGTGCCGTATCCATGAGAGTCAAAATCACTTTGGCCTGCACGGAATGCAAGCAGCGAAATTACAACACCATGAAAAACAAAAAGAACGATCCCGACCGGCTGGAAATGAAAAAATACTGTCGGTTTTGCCGCAAGCACACCCTGCACCGGGAAACCAAATAACCCCGTGATACCGTGAAAAATAAGAAAGGAAGGGTTGCTGAAGTGGCCGACGAGAAAGCCGAAAAAACCGTAAAGGTGGAAAAAAAAGAAAAACCGGGTAAACCGGAAAAAACAAAATCCAAAAAACCGAGTCTTTGGAAGCGCTTTGTCAAATATATGCGCGACACCAAAAGTGAGTTTAAGAAAATTGTCTGGCCGTCATTACCGTCCGTTGTGCGCAATACGTTGGTGACGCTTGCGGTTTGCCTGGTACTGGGGTTGCTGATTTCCCTGGTCGATGCCGGTCTGTCCGCGCTGATCGGGCTTGCTGTCTCCGCGTAACACACGTCGACAGGGAGGACTATTGTGGACGAAGCAAAGTGGTATGTCATTCATACTTATTCCGGATATGAAGACAAAGTGGCAACAAATCTGACAACCATCGTGGAAAACCGTAAGCTTCAGGATTGGATTCAAGAAATTCGCGTGCCGAAAGAGACCGTTGAAGAAATCAGAGACGGTCAGAAAGTTGAAACGGAACGCAAGATTTTCCCCAGTTATGTGCTGGTGAAGATGGTCATGAACGACGATTCATGGTATGTGGTGCGCAATACGCGCGGTTGTACCGGATTTGTCGGCCCCGGGGGAAAACCCGTTCCGCTGACCGAAAGCGAAGTGGCGAAGCTCGGTGTGGAAAAACGCAAAGTGGAAATCAATTACGAAATCGGAGATACGGTACGCATCATTGACGGTGCGCTGGAAAATTTTACCGGAAGAGTGGACGAAATCGATTTAGACAAAAAAACCGTCAGGCTGACCATTTCGATGTTCGGACGGGATACACCGGTGGAATTGGAACCGGATCAGATCGAATTATGGGAAGCGTAAAAATATTGGCTTTATGTGCCGGACAATTTTCCGGCTTGTGGGAGGAACGGCAAAGGCCGTTTATCCGTTGACCACAAATTTTGGAGGTGCAAAACACAATGGCGCAAAAAATCACAGGGTACATCAAGTTGCAGATTCCCGCCGGTAAGGCGACCCCTGCGCCGCCTGTTGGCCCTGCATTGGGCCAACACGGCGTGAACATTATGGCTTTTACAAAGGAATTCAACGAGCGTACCAAAAAAGACGCGGGCTTGGTTATCCCGGTTGTTATTACCGTTTATGCCGACCGCTCATTTACCTTTATTACCAAAACGCCCCCTGCTGCCGTGCTGATCAAAAAGGCATGCGGCATTGAAAAGGCTTCCGGCGTTCCGAATAAAGAGAAGGTGGCCAAGATTACCCGTGAGCAGGTCAGAACTATCGCCGAAACTAAAATGCCCGATCTCAACGCAGCCGATATCGACGCCGCGATGAGCATGGTCGCCGGCACGGCGCGCAGCATGGGCATTGAAGTTGTCGACTGAATTTATGGAGTGGGAGGAGCCCCTCAGCATTCCGATTTAACCACTCGGCCGCTTTTCCTTTATGGGCGAAAGCGGATTTTATAGGGAGGAACCGAAATGAAACACGGAAAGAAATATGCCGAGAGCGCAAAGCTGATCGACAGAAGTATGTTATATGATATTCCGGATGCGCTGGATCTTGCCGTTAAAACCGGAAAAGCAAAATTTGACGAAACCGTAGAAGTTCATGTGAAGCTGGGCGTAGACAGCCGCCATGCCGATCAGCAGGTGCGCGGAGCGATTGTTCTTCCGCACGGAACCGGAAAAAAAGTACGGGTTTTGGTATTCGCCAAGGGCGATAAAGCAACCGCCGCGCAGGAAGCGGGCGCGGAATTTGTCGGCGATGACGATTTAATCGCCAAAATCAACGGCGGATGGCTGGATTTTGACGTGGTTATCGCCAGCCCGGATATGATGGGCGTTGTCGGCCGATTAGGCAAAATCTTAGGTCCGCGCGGCCTGATGCCGAACCCTAAAGCGGGTACCGTCACACCGGATGTCGCGAAAGCGGTCGCCGATGCCAAAGCGGGCAAAATTGAGTACCGGCTGGACAAAACCAATATTATTCATTGCCCGATAGGCAAGGTCTCTTTTGGTGTACAAAAGCTTCAGGAAAATTTTGAGACGCTTTTGGGCGCGGTGGTTCGGGCAAAACCCGCCGCTTCCAAGGGGCAGTACATCCGGTCATGTGTGGTTGCCTCTACCATGGGGCCGGGAGTAAAAATCAACCCCGCGAAAATCACCGGTTAAGTGCTTGCCAAATCAGAGAAAAAGTGATATACTTTTTAATGCTGGTTCAGGGAGTATGCTTTTATTCTAAAACTGTATAAGCTGTTTATGCTGCTTTCCGCAGACAGCAGGCGCGGCTTTTGTCGCTGAAAGGAATTTTCCGCCTGCCGAGGAACGGCGCAACAGATGGTGGCGCGTTCAGGTGCCGCGTCTATGTGTTGTTGTCCCTCTCTGCATTTATGAAAACAGAGAGGGTTTTTATTTACGACAAATCCGCTTTGGCAACCGCTCGCAGGCTTAGGCAACAAGAGTCGGACTGCGTACTTTTCGCGGCAATCGGGTTGTGAAAGCGATGATTTTTGCCGAACGGAGGTGAATCAATTTGGCAAGTGAACAGGTTATTCGGCAGAAGCAGGAATATGTGGAGGAACTTTCTCAAAAGCTGAAAAGTGCCGTTGCCGGTGTAGTGGTGGATTATAAGGGTATTTCGGTAGCGGATGACACCAAGTTGAGAAAGGAATTGCGCGAAGCGGGCGTAGAATACAAAGTTGTCAAAAACACCATGCTTCGACGTGCGGCGGAAAAAGCGGATCTCCCGGAGCTGCACGATGTGCTCAAAGGATCCACGGCGGTGGCCATCAGCCCGTCCGATCATGTGGCGGCCGCAAAAATTCTCTCCAAGTACGCCAATACCAGCAAAACATTTGCAATTAAAGGCGGATTTATCGAAGGAGAAGTGGTGGATGCGGCGCATGTTGATCAATTAGCTCAGATGCCGCCCAAAGAAATTTTGC
This sequence comes from uncultured Eubacteriales bacterium, assembly GCA_964564305.1. GTDB lineage: Bacteria > Bacillota > Clostridia > Oscillospirales > Acutalibacteraceae > RGIG1959. The sequence goes on along the minus strand of CAZMAM010000031.1, from coordinate 7,112 downwards.
TCGCACAAATGCTCTCCGGCTTTAATGCCCCCATTTCCGGATTTGTCGGCGTGCTCCACGCCAATCTGCGCGGCTTGGTATGCGCACTGCAAGCCATTGCCGATAAACAATCGGCGTAAAATTTAAGGCGGCGCCGCACAAAGTATACGCTGCGGTTTTTGTTTCATCTAACTCAAAATCCGCTCTTCGCTTCACGCACGGGCAGTCTTTGTGCGATATTGCCTTATGAAAAAAAAATAAAAAAAACGGAGGAACTGGTATGTCAGAAAAAATTGCCAAATTAATCGAAGATGTCAAAGCGCTCACCGTATTGGAACTGTCGGAACTGGTCAAGGCGCTTGAGGAAGAATTCGGCGTTTCCGCCGCGGCCCCTGTAGCGGTTACCGCTGCTCCCGCCGCCGGTGCCGTTCCCGCGGAAGCGGAAAAGACGGAATTTGATGTAGTGCTGACCGAAATCGGCGCGAGCAAGGTCAACGTCATCAAAGTTGTCAAGGAAATTACCGGCCTTGGTCTGAAAGAAGCCAAGGAAGTCGTAGATAACGCCCCCAAAGCGATTAAGGAAGGTGTATCTAAGGAAGACGCCGAAGCCATCAAGACTAAGCTTGAGGCTGCCGGCGCGAAAGTCGAACTTAAATAAGTCGCTTTTTCTCAAAAGGGCTCCGCAATGATACGGAGCCCTTTTGCTGTTTCCCGATTGCTGTTCCACAGAAAAATTATCCGAAATTCGGCTGGGCGGGCTTGCCTTGTAAAATCCCAAAATCACGGTCATGCTTTTGCCTCTACCACAAAATATCGGCAATGAGGGTATTGGAAAGCAAAAAGCCCTGCGCGGTCAGCGCAATGCCGTTACTGTCTGCCCGAACCAGTGTTTGGGGCAGTGATTGAGCCCGGGCAATCCAAGGCTGCGGCAACAGCTTTGCAAATTTACGAAAGAAAAGATCGTTTCGCAACCCTTCCCGCAACCGCAACCGCAGCATAGCGTACTCTTCTTCGCCGCCGCTTGCGATAGCGCTTCTCGGTTCCGCAATCGGAGGATTTTTCGCTAAAAATGCCCGAAGGGAACGCGGATACGCGTACCGCGTTCCCTTCAAAAATCCGTGTGCGGCGGGGCCGATGCCGATGTATTCGTCATCGTTCCAATAGATCAGATTGTGACGGCTCTCAAATCCGGATTGAGCGAAATTTGAGATTTCATATTGCCGGTACCCCGCTTTTTCAGCAGATGCACAGGCATAAAGATACAGTTCCGCCGTTTCATCCTCACCGGGAAGCGGAGGTGTGTGTTTCCCGAACAGGGTATCGGGTTCAATTTTCAACAGGTATGCGGAAAGATGCGTTGCGCCGAGAGACGCGGCGCAGGATACCGCCTGAGCCACATCCGCCTTTGTCTGGTTCGGTATGGCAAGCAGAATATCCACGGACAAATTCGATATTCCCGATCGGTGTAAATCCTTTACCGCCTGTTCGGTCTGTCGCACGGTGTGCCGGCGGCCGAGAGCGGCGAGTGCGTTGTCTGTCGCAGCCTGCATGCCCAGGGAAACCCGATTGCCTCCCGCATCGGCAAATGCGGAAAAGACATCATAAAGCGATTCGGCGGGGTTTGCCTCCAAAGTAATCTCGGCATGTTCCAGCCCAAACAACTTGGCTGCGGTTTTTATAATGCGCGCAATCCGCTTGCCTCCCAAAAGAGAAGGCGTTCCGCCGCCAAAATACAGCGTATGTGCCGCCTCACCGGTATATTGCCGAAACTGGGACAGAGACCGGCACACCGCATCGGTATAACGATCCGCCACCGTTTCGTCCCTTAAGGGAAGCGAATAAAAATCACAGTACGGGCATTTGGACGTACAAAACGGCACATGAATATAAATGCCTAAGCTCATTCCCGAAAAATTCTTTCTCCTTAGCGGATGGCATCTACCCGTTCGTTTTCCGAAAAAAGGGGTTGACTCATTGGCAGGTTCAGCAAATAAATGAAACGCCATACGTTTTTGCAAAACGCCTATTGGCGGCAAATTCCCTTAAAGGCAACACCGCACAAAGACCGGCTGCCGCTTTTGCCGCCTACCGGCTTGCATTTTCTGTAATTTAGCCACACATCCTCGCGAATACACAACAAAGGTTTCGCTGCGGTTTTACCTTCATCTGACGAAAAATCTGCTCTCGCTTTACGCACAACAATCCTTATGGGGTATTGCTTTAATCTGACTTTTTCATCAATGCGGCGCCGCTTTGCCAGGCCTGACCGATTTTTTCACCTACGGCATAATATCCGTTGCGCATCTGATCAAACACAAATGCATGTAGCCTGCCCGCATCGATTCGGCCTTTTTCATCGAGTACCCGTTCATCGGCCAAAACATTGATAATCCGGCCCAAAATCCGCAGACCGTACGGTTCATCTTCTGTTTGCACGACCGTACATTCCAATGTTACGGGGTATTCTTCGATAACGGGCGCGTCTACCCGGCTGCTTTTGACCGCATGTAATCCGGTTCGCTCGAATTTATCCGGCATTTTATTCGCTGTGGCTGTGCCGAGAAAATCCGAGGCCTCCAAGGTATCCGTTCCCGGAATGGCAAGGGTGAACGCGCCGCGCGCCCGAATATTGGCAACGGTTTTGTGATCGGCTTCCAGATTTAGCGCCACCATATTCTCCGCGCAGATGCCGCCCCACGCCATCATCATTAAATCGACCGTATCATCCTCATTGTAGGTGCCGATCATATATGTCGGCATAGGAAACAGATACGGCTTTACTCCGAAATCCTTTTTCATGCTGATGATCCCCTTTCGATGTTCTATCGGCAGGATTCGCTGCGCTTTCCCGACAGTCGCCAATCCCGCCACCATTATTATAATCGGATTATCGGAAGAAAACAAGGGCAACGCCGCAAAAGTCCCTGTTTCTCCGCATAGTGAATGCTTTGTGCGGATATGACATTTTGAGCAAAACACGGTAAACGGTTTATACGGGCAAGATAATCAATTAGATCCAAGCAATATTCGGTGAAAATTCATATATTCGTGATATTTCTTTCATATAAACGCGGTATCCTAAGAGCAGCACTCAAGGAGGGGGAAATTATGCGTCATCGAAAATTAAGCGCCGTGCTCGCCTTTTCTTGCGCAATCGTGCTGAGCATTTCCGGATGCGGAACGAAAAACGTCGGCAATAACGGCAACCGTTCGGAATCTTATGAAGGAACCGCCACATATAGCGAAAACGCATCGGTGGACGGGGCGTCATTTGTCTCCACCGGAAAGGACGAAAACGCGATTTTGGTGGACGGAGGAGATATTTCACTGAAAAATATCACGGTCACCCGAACTTCCGACGAATCCACCGGCGGAGACGATGCGAGTTTTTACGGAACGGGAGCTGCTATCTTGTCAAAAGCCGGCACGGCGACAATCCAAAATGCCAAAATCACCACCGATGCCGGAGGCGGCACGGGAGCATTCGCCTACGGCGACGGGGTGATAAAAATCAGCGACAGCAATATATCCACTTCACAAGACACCTCCGGTGCGGTACACGTCGCGGGCGGCGGCACGCTGTACGCCACGAATATTACCGCGAACACCAAAGGACAATCTTCCGCCGCCGTGCGTTCCGACCGGGGAGGCGGGCTTGCGGTGATTGAAGGCGGAAGTTATACGTCAAGCGGAGTAGGTTCACCCGCCGTGTACAGCACTGCAACCATTGTCGCGCAAGACGCCAGGCTTGCCGCAACCGGCTCCGAAGCGGTGTGCATTGAGGGCAAGAACAGCCTTTATCTGTACGATTGCGACCTTTTGGGGAATATGGGCGATTCAAAGGAAAACGACTGCACATGGAATATCATCTTATACCAAAGTATGTCCGGCGATGCATCGGAAGGTAACAGCATTTTTCAAATGACCGGCGGATCCCTCACAGCGGAAAACGGCGGAATGTTCTACACCACCAATACCGAATCTACTTTTATTTTACAGGACGTGGACATCACATATGCCGATGACAGCGAATTTTTCCTGCGTTGCACCGGGAATCAAAACAGGCGCGGATGGGGCAACACGGGAGAAAATGGCGCCGATTGCACCTTTGTAGCCATTCGCCAAGAAATGGCGGGCGATATCATTTGGGATTCGGTAAGCACGCTGAAAGTCTTTCTGACCGATGAAAGCGTGATGCGGGGTGCTTTTGTTCAGGATGAGAGCTGCGCCGGGAGCGGTGGAGACGGAATGGCGGCTTTAACGATTGACGCCGGATCTCGCTGGATTGTCACCGGCGACAGCGCACTGACCGCTTTGCATAATGCCGGCAGTATTACTGATACCGAGGGACGTACCGTGACGGTCAGGGGAACAGACGGAACTGTCTATATTGCCGGGACCTCCGCGTACACCGTTACGACAGAAACCTACGATACCAACGCCGATACCGGCTTCGCGCCGGGGGTAACCGCGTTTGAGGATGCACAGGTTAATAACGGCTCACAGCAATCCGCTCCCGGCGGTGATGCACTAAACGGCGATCCGGGAAACGGACAGGCTTCGCCGGATCAGCCCGGGGAAAACCCAAACGGCCAGGAACCTCCCGAAAAACCCGATGACGAACAGGAGCCTCCGGAAAAGCCGAGTGACGAACAGGAGCCTCCGGAAATGCCAAGTGACGGGCAGGAACCACCGGAAACCCCCGGGAAAAGTGAATAATGCGAATTCTTCGGCGCTTCTGGCTCTTGTGCTTCGGCTTCGGGAACATTCTGTGCCGATAGCCAAAAGTTCTTTTTCCGACGGTCGGAAAACCACACCGAAGCCGTGAAATATCCCCGCCAAAAAGGAGTGTCCTTTTTGGCGGGGATTGCGCATCATCTCATATCAAATAAATCTAGTAAACCTTGAAAATTCGCGCTTCTCCGGCATAAACGCGTTACACGGCATTACATGGCAGGAAACGTCCCGATATGCAGCAAATAGGCCAAAAGCACATCCGCGATATCGGTGATGTGATCGCCGGTAAAATCGGCCGTTAGCAACTGAGCGCCGCCGGCAACGGATTGATAAAAATTCAGCATCTCCGCTGCACTGAACTCCCTGTCATGATTGGAATCCACCGCGTCAAACGGATTCACTGCGCTGTCCAGCGCAATAAACGTAAATCCGTTTTCGTTGGCGTACTGCTCCGCCGCTGTACCGGTGTAATCGGAAATGGTGAAATTGGGAATGGGTTGATACCCGACCATATACCTATATCCAAAAGCATAATCTTCGATGTCGGTAACACTTGCGGGAACCGTAACCGCGGTCAGAGAGGTACAGCCAGCAAAGGCTTCGTTTCCAATGGATGTAACATGGTTTCCAAAAGTAACCGAAGTGAGAGAGGCGCAAAATGCAAAGCTAAAATAACCGATGGAAATCACACTATCTGGGAAGATCACCGAAGTAAGGGCTTCACAATTGGAAAAAACGCCCTCTGCAATGGTGATGGTTCCCTCGGGGAAAAGTTTGTCAAGATGTTTTTGCGAGATTGTCTAAATTGCATTGTGGGACGGGAGAATGAGTGCCTAACACTTCCTGCTTACAGAGGTCAAAAAGCGCCGTTTCAAGCGGTTTTTTGGCACTTTCGGACTGCTTTACGCAGACGATAAAAGTGGTTTTCCCAATTCGTAATTCAAAGCTGTTGTTCGTATTTTCCATAGTCAATGATTCCTCCGTTTCTGACTTTTTGCCTTTGAAATAGAAAAGGCGACTTCTATGTCCGACTCTCAGAGGAGGCCGGGCAATCAAAGTCGCCTTTCGTGATATAAAATAAACTGCGCTTTACTGTGCGAAAGCAAGCGGTTAATAAGTCTCAGTGTCCCATCGAGGAGGACGCTTACCGTTCCCAATCGTCTCTCCGTTTCGGTTTCCGTACCGGCCTCGGCTGTTCCTTTTCTTTCTCCGCCGGTTCCCGGAGAGTGACGTTCTCAGCGATATATTTTCGGTCGGAAAACTCGTCTCTGTGGCAGAGTACCTCGTTCCAGTCCTTGAGTGCGGGATTCAGTCGGATGACGCTGAACTTTTCGTTCACCGTCTCCGAAAACGATTGACGGCTTCCTTTCCCGCCGCGTTGCTGTCAAGGCAGAGGAAGATACGGTCAATTCCTTTGCGCTCAGAGAGAAAACGATCCAGCGCCTTGCCGGGGACTCCGCCGAGGGAGAGATAGTTTCTCGTCTGCCAGCCCTTCGGGAAAAGGCAGATGAAAGAGAGAAGGTCTATTGGACTATAGTCAAGTAGGTAGACACATTTTTGTGAAATTTTTTTATTAGGGACAGGAGATTATTTCCGTTCCCAATAAGCAGCCTCTACCTCGTTGGGAGTCAGATAGCCAAGAGAACCGTGAGGGCGTTTTGAATTATAGTATCCTTCTATGTACTCGAATACGGACAGCTTCAGGTCATCCAGAGTAGCATAAGTCCTGCGGTTCGTCTCCTCTTTCTTGAGGTACTTGAAAAAGGATTCGCAAACTGCGTTATCGAACGGGTAACCCTTCTTCGAAAAAGACTGCACTACATTCAGGGAATCCAAAAGCTTTCGGAAGGACGCGGCGGTATATTGGGTTCCCCGGTCAGAGTGGAACAAGAGCCCTTCCGGCTCGTTTCTGGTCTTATATGCTTTCCTGAACGCGACTGTGACGAGGTCCACATCCGGCTTGGCGGAGATATTCCATGCGATCACCTTGCGGGAGAACAAGTCGATGACCACGCAGAGATAATACCATTTTCCGCCGGCCTTGATGTAAGTAAAATCGCTTGTCCAGACGAGGTTGGGTGCCTTCTGGGAAAACTGCTGCTTCAGATGGTTGGTGTAATTCCCGTTGTCTGCCTTGGGCCTGTGGTATGTCGGCTTATCGGTGGACATTTTGGGTAGGTTCATGTCTCGCATCAGGCGGTACACTCTTCCGACGCTGACGCGGATGCCATAATCACGCTCCAGAATGGTTCTGGTCTTGTAAGCACCGAGCCGTTTGTCATAAGCTGCATAGATCTGCAGGATCTGCTTCCGAATCTTTTGATTTTCCTCCACCCTGGGTGCCGGATCAGAGTGAAAATGCTTGTAGTATGTGCTCCTGTTGACACGGAGAACCC
>CAZMAM010000030.1:0-18357 GCA_964564305.1 uncultured Eubacteriales bacterium | reverse complement strand
CCCGAAACGGGTCAAAAAAATCAAAGCAATGTGCCGAGAACCGGCACGGAAAGGAAGATTGAAGTCAACTACCCATCCCCTAAAGGCAGTGATGAGCAAAACTCCAATTTGCTCACGGTGAAATACAATATATTGGGCAATCACTTGATACAATTACCTATATAATGTAAATTACTTTTGCAAAACTTGCGTTTTGCTCATCTCTACCTAAAGGGAATGGGTAGTTGACCTTTTCCATGATAATCTCTCCATTCTGTAAATCTGATTTTTCAGCATTCCACTGTGTCGTTATAGGCATAATAGGCATAAAAAAAAATAATAAATGCCAACAAGTAAATCTTGTGACATTTATTATATGCCTTCACGTTGTCCGGAGGAGAACCGAAAAATACTTGCAATCTCCGAGCGGTTATGGTATAGTATAAATGTAGAGTCATACATGTTTCGGGTTAAAAGAGGTGACATCCATGAAAGAGAATATTCACCCTAAGTACGGTCCCACCACCATCACCTGCGCGTGCGGCGAAGTAATTGAAACCGGTTCCACCAAACAAAATATTCGCGTGGAAATCTGTTCCAAATGTCATCCGTTCTTTACGGGCAAGCAAAAACTGGTCGATACCGGCGGACGAGTGGACCGTTTCAAAAAGCGGTTTGGTATGTAATCGCCTCAGACAGCCGGAAAACGGCTTGGTCAAAAGGGTACACCGTTGTGCAAAAGGGAGGGCAGTGCTTCAAAAAAGTGCTGCCTTTTTTGGCGTTGCCACAAAAATTAGCGGCGCTGTTTTTCAAGAAAATTTTTTGGCTCGCCGGCTCCGGTTGAAACACGCCCCTCAGCCTTGCCCGAACGTTTTGAAGGTGCACGGAACCGATTGATTCGATTGAAGCGGCTTGAACTTAAGGCATATTTTGGTTAATTTTTTTGTGCGCCTGCGGCAATGGAGCATGGCTGCGGAAATTTTGGGTGAAACGAAATAGCCTCAAAAAGTACGATGAAATATTTGGTTAAAGTTTATGGAGAGTTACCGCACGCTTTTACAAAGAGGAAGTTTTGAGCTGATTGATCGCCGCTCGAGGTTTATCGGCGCTGCCGAACCTGTTTGCACGCAACGGGAAGCGGAGGATTTTCTTGCGCGCGAGCGAAGAGCGCATGAAGGCGCGAGGCATTTGGTATACGCTTATTGTCTTCGCAGCGGGGTTACCCGCTGTTCGGACGATGGGGAACCTCAAGGGACGGGCGGCGTTCCCGCGCTTCAGGCGCTTCAAAAAAAGGGGCTTGTCGGTTGCGCGGTGGCGGTGACGCGCTTTTTCGGAGGAATCTTGCTCGGAACCGGCGGGCTGGTTCGGGCATACGGCGCCGCCGCAGCGGGCGCCGTTGAGGCGGCCGGGGTGCAAACGTGTGTACGCTGCCGTAGGTGCGAAGCGGTTTTTGGTTATGCCGACATTGGCCGGGTGAGCGCGCTGATTGCCCGTTTTGGCGCGGTAGAGGAGACCGTTTACGGGCAGCGGGTGCGCTACCGTTTTCACGTTCCGTGCGACGATTTTTCCGCGCTTGAGCAGGCGATCGCCGATGCTACCGCCGGATCCGCCGCTTTTACGGATTTGGGCGAGGGATTCTGGGCTGTTTAAGAGGGAGTTGCCATGACCATACGTGAACGCATTGAACAGACCGAACGGGAAATTCTCTGCCCGCAGGCCGCTTTGTCCGCGCAAAGTCGGGGGCGAAAGATTCCGGAAGAGCCGTGCCCTTACCGAACCGATTATCAGCGGGATCGCGACCGAATCTTGCATTGCAAGGCGTTTCGCCGGCTCAAACAGAAGACGCAGGTCTTTCTTTCCCCCAAGGGGGACCATTACCGAACCCGCCTGACGCATACGCTAGAGGTTTCCCAAATCGCCCGAACCGTGGCCCGGGCGCTTCGGCTGAACGAGGATCTCACCGAGGCCGTTTCTTTAGGGCATGATCTTGGTCATACGCCCTTCGGACACGCGGGGGAACGTGCGCTGGCGGCGGCTTCGCAGGGAGATTTTCACCATTATGAGCAAAGCGTTCGGGTGGCGGAAAAGCTGGAGCGGGACGGAAAAGGCTTGAACCTCACCGAAGAGACGATCGATGGCATTTTGCACCACACCTGCGGGAAGGAAGCGGAGACCGCGGAGGGCCGGATTGTCCGCTATGCCGACCGAATAGCGTATATTCACCACGATATGGATGACGCGGTTCGCGCGGGTATTTTGCGGGAGGAAGATATTCCCCAAAGCGTTCGCATGGCACTGGGGGAAACTCGGGAAGAACGTTTGGATACGTTGGTAGGATCGCTCATTGAAAACGGTTCCGATACCGTCGGTATGCCGCCGGATACGGCGCGGGCCTTTGGAGAGTTGCACGAATTTATGGAGCAGGCGCTGTATTTTAATCCGGTCGCGAAAAAAGAGGAGAGCAAAGTGGAAGAGCTGATTGCTCGCCTGTTCGCCTACTTTCGCGCCCATCCTCAATTGCTGCCGCCGGAATATTTCGAGGTGTACCGTGCGGACGGTGCCGAGCGTGCCGCGTGTGATTATATTGCCGGAATGAGCGACCATTATGCACTGGCCGTGTATCGTGAGCTGTTTATCCCTCGGGGGTGGTCCGCGCAGGATGAACAGGTCTAAACAGGCGCCGCTATAAAGCTATAAAGAGGGCATGGCGCCGAAAATTGGCAGGCAGGTGTTGGGCGACGCGCAAAGGCGCTTTGTCTTTTTGTGTGCTTTTACTGCAAGGATAAGCGCACCACAGGCGGGAAACAAACGGAAAGGGGGAAGAGACCGTATGCCGATACCCGAGAGTTTTTTGGAAGAACTTTCTAACCGGGTTCAGGCCGAAGAACTGGTTTCCTCCTATGTGACGCTACGCCGGCACGGCAGAAATTTGGTAGGGCTTTGCCCGTTTCACGGGGAGAAAACGCCCTCGTTTACGGTGTATCCCGACAACAATTCCTTTTATTGTTTTGGCTGCGGTGCGGGCGGCAGCATGATCAATTTCATCATGAAGATCGAGCATCTGAGCTTTTCGGACGCGGTAAGATTTTTGGCGGATCGTTACGGGCTGGCCATGCCCGTGCAGGATGAGGAAGACGTCAGCGGAAAGCTTCGGCGCAGGATTATGGAGGCCAACCGCGAGGCGGCGCGGCTTTTTCACCGGTGGCTGTACGAACCGGTGGGCAGAGAGGGCTTGGAATATTACCGTTCCCGCGGTTACGGGGACAGGATTATCCGGCGGTTTGGTCTCGGATATGCCCCGGACAGTTTTCATATGCTACACGATGCGCTGGCCGCAAAGGGTTTTCGCGATGAAGAATTAGTGACCGGCTGGTTATGTCGGCAAAAAAACGGCGTTTACGATGCTTTTCGCCATCGGGTGATGGTACCCATTATCGACGTTCGTGGCAATGTCATTGCCTTCGGCGGGCGGGTTCTGGACGATTCCAAGCCGAAATACCTCAATTCCGGTGATACCCCTGTGTTTCAGAAAACGCACAATTTGTTCGCTCTTAATTTTGCCAAAGAAACGGGGCGGAGGCTGATTTTATGTGAGGGGTATATGGATGTCATCGCCCTGCATCAAGCGGGATTCTCCGAAGCCGTGGCGGCGCTGGGTACTTCGTTTACGATGGATCACGCAGCGCTCGCGGCACGGTATGCCGATGAGGTCTTTGTGGTTTTCGATGCGGACAGCGCCGGGAAAAAAGGCGCCGTCCGCGCTATGGAGCTGCTGCGGCGCACCGGTGTGCGGGTTCGCGTGGTGACGGTTCCGCAGGGAAAAGATCCGGATGAATATCTGCGCACCCATGCGCCGGATCAGTTCAAGTTGTTGCTTCAGCGCGCCGAGGGGGATGTGGAATACCGTTTTGCACAATTGCGCGCGGCCCATCTTACCGATACGCCGGATGGCAGGGTTGCGTATCTGCGGGAAGCGGCAAAGGTAATCGCGGATCTTCCCGGAGCGGTGGAACGCGATGTGTACGCCGGTAAGCTGTCGGAGGAAACGGGTGTATCCAAATCCGCTATTTTGGAGCAGGCGAACGGCTTTGCTCGAAAGCGCGAACAAAAGCAGCAGCGGACTTTTTTGCCCCGAACCGTCCGGGAAGAGGAGAACCGAACCGCTGCCGTGAATCCGCAGGCGCTGCAAAATCCGAGAGCGGCCTCCGCGGAAAAAGCATTGCTCGGGATGTTGCTTCGGGATCCTGCGTCTATTGACGATGCGGCCAAACAGCTTTCTCCGCAGGATATGGTCACCCCGTTTCACGAGCGGCTGTACCGTATGCTGACGGAACGCCGGGCGCAGGGGCTGCTGACCGATCTGTCCGTTCTGGCGGCGTATTATACCGAAAATGAGATGGCGTATATTGTTCGGCTGCAGCAGTCCGCCGAGGGGCTGGCGCTCTCCAAAGAAGATTTGTCTCGATATATTGAGATAATCCGGCGGGAAAAGGCGCTTTCCCGAATCAAAAACTCCAACCGGACAAGCAACGAGGAGATCCTCGCCGCCATGGAGGAAATGCGGGATCTGAAGATGGGAAAGGATGAAAAGAATGGCAGAAAATCATAAAGAAACAAAATTGCTGAAAAAAAAGCCCGAACAGCAATCCAAACCGGAGCAGCCTCAGCGGGAACCGGAGCAAAATCCGAAGCCGGAGCCGAAACGGCAACTTGAGCCGGAGCTCGGGCCGCAATCGGAGATTAATACGGAGCAAAATTCGCAGCCGGCGTTGGGGATACCCCAGGCGGGAGGCGATGTACAAAAAAAAGAGCGCAAAATACAAATCAGCGATTTGGTGGATATCGGCCGAGCAAAAGGCCGGCTGACTACGCAGGAAATCATGGATGCGATGGAGGACTTTGATTTCGATCCGGAGCAGGTGGACAAGCTCTACGAATCTCTGGAAGCGAACAATGTCGAAATCGTCGATGATATGCAGACGGCGATGGATGATCTGGATCTTACCCTTGCCGCACCGGATCTTTCGGACGTTCCGATAGAGGAAAATGGCGAGCCGATTGCCATCGACGATCCCGTGAAAGTATATCTGAAGGAAATCGGAAAGATTCCGCTGCTCACCCCGGAAGAGGAAATCGAGTTGGCCATACGGATCAGCCAAAACGACGAGCAGGCCAAAAAACGTCTGTCGGAAGCCAATTTGCGGCTGGTGGTCAGCATCGCGAAGCGGTATGTCGGCAGGGGTATGCAGTTCCTTGATTTAATTCAAGAAGGCAATTTGGGCCTGATCAAAGCGGTAGAAAAATTTGATTATACCAAGGGATTTAAGTTTTCCACCTACGCCACCTGGTGGATTCGTCAGGCGATCACCCGCGCCATAGCGGATCAGGCGAGAACCATCCGCATTCCGGTGCATATGGTGGAAACCATCAATAAAGTGAAAAAAGTCAGCAGCCAGCTGTTGCACCGGAACGGGCACGAGCCGACTGCCGACGAGATTGCGAAGGAGCTGGATATGCCGGTGGATAAAGTCCGGGAGATTATGCGGGTTGCGCAGGAACCGGTTTCGCTGGAAACGCCGATCGGCGAGGAAGAGGACAGCCACCTGGGTGATTTTATTCCCGATGACGATGCGCCCGCGCCCGCCGATGCCGCCTCTCACACACTGCTCAAAGAGCAGTTGGCGGAAGTGCTTTCCACTCTGACGCCGAGAGAGGCCAAAGTGCTTTCCCTTCGTTTCGGGCTGGACGATGGGCATCCCCGCACGTTGGAAGAGGTTGGCAGGGAATTTAACGTGACCCGCGAGCGCATCCGGCAAATCGAGGCCAAGGCGCTTCGCAAACTGCGTCACCCCAGCCGCAGCAAAAAACTCCGAGATTTTCTGGATTAAGTTATCAAAATAAGAGGGCTTCGCCGTATTTTGGCGTGTTGCTCGGAGAAAAGCAAAAGGAGAAAAAGTAAACGAAAAGAGGGAACGGATATGCCGGATACAAAAGGTGGCACAAATGTTGGCGCCGACGAATACAAGGCGGAATTTGTGGCTTTTTTGCTCAAAGCGGGCGTGTTAAAATTCGGCGATTTTACCGCCAAAAGCGGGAGAAAAACGCCCTATTTTCTCAATGCCGGCGAACTCAAAACCGGTGCGCAGACGGCAATGCTTGGGGAATTTTACGCGCGGTGCTATCTGGAACATCTGGGGCATACGCCCCGCGTACTCTACGGCCCCGCATATAAAGGAATCCCCATCGCGGTCAGCGCCGCCGTCGCCTTGGCGTCCCACGGTGTGGACTGTCCCTTCTTTTTTAACCGAAAAGAGGAAAAAGACCACGGTGAGGGGGGCGTGTTTGTCGGACACATTCCCCAAGACGGGGAAGAGATGGTGATTACGGAGGACATTATCACGGCGGGAACCGCCATACGGGAAAGCCTGTCTCTGCTGGGGGAACTTCCCGGCGTAAAGGTGGCGGGCGCTATCGTAATGGCGGATCGCATGGAAAAGGGAACAGGGGAGCGCTCCGCACTGGATGAATTGCGGGAAACGTACGGGTTTCCGATTTTCCCTATTGTGACGGTGCGGGACATTCTTGCGTATCTGCAAACGCATGATCTGCCCGAATCGCGTTTTCTGCCGCAAATGACCGCGTATCTGCAGCGGTACGGGGCGCGGATATAACCGGGCGCTTTTCCGATGAAAAAGAAAAAGAGCCTGCAAAGACTTTGCGCGGCAAGGTTGGCGCTTTGCGGTCAGAGGCCGCAAAGCGCCGCTTTCATTTCTTTGACGTATTCGCCAACCGGTTTAGCCGCGTTATGCCCGTATTCGGCAATGAGGTTAACAATCGCGCTCCCGACAATGACGCCGTCGGCGTAAACCGCCATTTTTCGCGCCTGTTGCGGCGTGGAAATACCGAAGCCCACCGCACAGGGAACGGAGGTGTTCCGGCGGATGAGATCGGTCATCGCGCCAATATCGGTAGTGATTTCCCTCCGCGTTCCGGTGACGCCCAGCGAAGATACTACGTACAAAAACCCTTCCGCCTCCCGCGCAATGGCGGCGATGCGCTGCTGAGAGGTGGGGGCGACCAGAGAGATCAGCGCGACGCCGTGTGCCCGACAAAATCTGGAAAATTCGTCTTTTTCCTCATACGGAACATCCGGCAGGATCAGCCCGCTGATTCCGCATTCCGCGCACCGGGCGATAAATCGTTCGCTGCCGTATGAAAAGACGACGTTGGCATAAGTCATAAAGACCATAGGCACGGCGACGTCCCGCCGCAAATTGGCGACCAGTCGGAAAATATCATCGGTGGTCACGTGATTTTTCAAAGCGCGCATGTTGGCGCTTTGAATGGTTGGGCCTTCTGCCGTGGGATCTGAAAAAGGAATGCCAAGTTCGATCAAATCCGCACCGTTTGCCGCCATGGCCCGGACAATCTCGGCGGTTACGGTGATATCGGGATCGCCGCAGGTGATAAACGGGATAAAGGCCTTGCCGTGCGCAAAGGCAGATGCGAGATTATTCATGGATATTTTCCCCCCGATACCGCGCGATGGCGGCGCAGTCTTTGTCTCCGCGCCCGGAAACGGTGACCACAATGATTTGATCCTTGCGCATTTTCGGCGCGAGTTCCATAGCAACGCTCAGCGCGTGGGCGGATTCAATTGCGGGAATAATACCCTCTGTCCTCGAAAGATATTCAAATGCTCTCACCGCCTGTTCGTCGGTGACCGGAATGTATTCCGCCCGGCCGATGTCGTGTAAGTGGGCGTGCTCCGGTCCGACGCCCGGGTAATCCAGTCCGGCGGAAATGGAATATACCGGCGCAATCTGACCGTATTCGTCCTGGCAGAAATAGGATTTCATCCCGTGAAAAATGCCCGGCTTGCCCACGGCGACCGTGGCGGCGGTATCCGGCGTATTCACGCCGTGTCCTGCTGCTTCGCAACCGATGAGCCGCACGCTTTCGTCTTCGATGAAGTGATAAAAACTGCCTATCGCATTGGATCCGCCGCCCACACATGCCAAGATCGCATCGGGAAGGCGACCTTCTTTTTGCAGCAGTTGTTCTTTGATTTCCCGCGAGATGACCGACTGAAAATCCCTGACCATGGTAGGAAATGGGTGCGGACCCATCACGGATCCAAGGCAATAATGTGTGTCGTCTATGCGACGGGTCCATTCGCGCATGGCTTCGCTCACCGCGTCTTTTAAGGTGGCGGTTCCGGTGGTGACCGGAACCACCTCGGCGCCCAGCAGCCGCATTTTATACACATTCAGCGCTTGGCGGCGGGTGTCTTCCTCACCCATAAAGATTACGCAGGACATACCGAACAGCGCCGCTGCCGTTGCGGTGGCGACTCCGTGCTGCCCCGCTCCGGTTTCTGCGATCAGGCGGGTTTTTCCCATTTTTTTTGCGAGCAGCGCCTGACCCAGCACATTGTTGATTTTGTGTGCGCCGGTGTGGTTGAGATCCTCGCGCTTGAGGTAAACGGCGGCACCGCCCAGATCATCGGTCATTTTCTGTGCCTTGTACAGCAAGCTCGGCCGCCCCGCGTATTCGCAAAACAGCGTTTGCAGCTCCTGTTGAAATTCCGGGTCGATTTTGTAGTGATTGTACGCTTCTTCCAGTTCGATGACGGCATTCATCAGCGTTTCCGGGATGTACTGGCCTCCGTGAGCGCCGAACCGTCCTTTGGATCTGCCCATTGTACTCATTTCCCTTCGGTGTGCGCGGCTTTAATCAGCCGGGCCAATTTGGTTTCATCTTTGATTCCGTTTGTTTCCCAGCCTGAACTGACGTCTACAGCGTACGGGTGAACGGCCAGCGCCTGCCCGATATTTTCCGGGGTGATTCCGCCTGCGAGAAAAAAAGGGCGGTGCACGGCGCTCAGCAGCGACCAATCAAATGCGGTTCCGGTTCCCCCGGCGCCGTTATCCAGCAGGATGATATCCGCGCGGCTCGGTTCCGCCGCCTCGAGATCCCGTTCCGTTTTCACGGAAAACGCCTTGATGACCGGCAAACGGGTGCGCGCTTTCAGTTCGGCGAGAAATGCTTCGTTCTCGCTGCCGTGAAGCTGAATCATATCCGCGCGCATTTTTTTTGCCGCTTTCAAGATTTCGTTTATTGGCTGATTGACAAAAACCGCCACGGCGGCGATATCCGCCCGCAGATCTTTCCGCAGTGAGGCGGCTTGGTCGGGCGTCAGCGTGCGTTTTCGCCCCGGCGCGAGAATAAACCCCGCGTAATCGGGGCGATGGTGGTTGACCATGGCAATATCTTCCGCCCGCATAATGCCGCAGCACTTAATTTTGCTCATGATTGCCCCCGAAGTGATTGCAGCATGGCTTTTTTGTCCGAAGCCGACATCAGCGCTTCGCCGACGAGCACTGCGTTGACGCCGGCACTTTTTAAGTCGGCGACATCCTGCGGGGTTTTTATACCGCTTTCAGCGACAAAAAGGGTTTTTTTCGGTGCGAGATTTCGCAGCCGGGCGCTTCGCCCGGGATCCACCGAAAAGGTGCGCAGATCGCGGTTGTTCACCCCAATAATTCTCGCTCCGGCTTGCACCGCCATTTCAATTTCCCGCTCGTCATGCGCCTCCGTCAGCGCGGAAAGACCTAAACTGTCGCACACGGAAAGATACCGACGAAGAGTCGACTGATCTAAGAGCGCGCAAATCAGCAATACGGCGCTTGCACCGCAGAGCTTCGCCTCGTACAGCATATATTCGTCCACCGTAAAATCCTTGCGAAGGCAGGGGACGGATACCGTGCGCGCGATTTCCCGCAGGAATTCGGTACTGCCCAAAAACCACTTTGGCTCGGTCAGCACCGAAATTGCCGCCGCGCCTGCTTCTTCGTAGGCTTTGGCAATATCCAGATAGGGAAAATCCGGGGCAATCAGCCCGCGGGAAGGCGATGCCTTTTTGCATTCGCAGATAAAGGCAATCTCCTCTCTCCTCAGCGCTGCCTCAAACGGAAATCCGGTATCGCACGGTGCGGCGTACGCCGCGCGGCGGAGTTCCTCGGAGGGAATTTCGGCTTTGGCCGTCGCTACGCGCTCTCTGGTGGCTTTGGCGATTTTTTGCAAAATATCTTCCATGGCCTTTATACTTCGCTTATTGGGACGCTTCAATAAATTCCCGCAGTTTTTTCGCTGCGGCGCCGCTGTCGATAATGCTTCCGGCCAGTGAAACGCCTTCGGTGATATCGGAGGCTTTTTTGGCGATGCACAGCGCCGCGCCAGCGTTTAAAAGCACCGCATCGCGCTTGGGACCGGTTTCCTCTCCGCTTAAAACGGCCTCGGTAATGGCGGCGTTTTGCGCGGGATTTCCGCCCTTAAGGTCAGATTTTTCGCAGCGGGTGAGCCCCGCGTCTTGTGGCGTGAGCACATAGGTGCGAAAACTGCCGTTTTCAAAGGCGCAGACGGTGGTGGGAGAAGAGAGAGAGATCTCATCGAGCCCGTCCTGACCGAACACGGTCATGCCCCGCCTGACTCCCAAATCGTTCAGCACATGGGCCAGCGGTTCCACCAGCGATTCGTCATACACGCCCAGCAGCTGATAAGCGGGGCGTGCGGGATTGGTTAGCGGGCCCAGAATATTAAAGACGGTGCGTATGCCCAGTTCTTTGCGGATTGCGCCGACATATTTCATGGAAGTGTGGTATTTTTGTGCGAACAGAAAACAGATGCCGACCGTATCCAGCAACTCATGGCATTTTTCGGGGGATTGGTCGATATTTACGCCCAGCGCTTCCAAACAATCTGCCGTTCCGCATTGGGACGACGCGGCTCGGTTCCCGTGCTTGGCGATTTTTACGCCGGCGGCGGCGGTTACCAGTGCCGCCGTGGTGGAGATGTTAAAACTGTGCGCCCCATCTCCTCCGGTGCCGACGATTTCCATCACGTCCTTGTCGTACGCAACCGGAGTGGCGTGTTCGCGCATGGCCGCCGCACAGCCGGAAATTTCCTCAATGGTTTCCGCCTTGGTGCTCTTTGTGGATAGCGCCGCTAAAAACGCGGCGTTTTGAGTGGGCGTGGTTTGCCCGTTCATAATTTCATTCATGACGGTGTACGCTTCGTCGTATGTGAGATCCCCTTTTTCGACAATTTTGACAATGGCTTCTTTAATCATGCCTTTCGCCTCCCAGCGTTAAAAAATTCTGTATTACCGTGCGCCCGATCGGAGTCAGCACCGATTCCGGATGAAACTGAACGCCGTAAACGGGGTAACGGGTATGGGCGATACCCATAATTTCTCCGTCGTCCGCGCGGGCGGTGACCGAAAGCGTTTCGGGAAGAGTCTTTTCCTGTGCCGCCAGCGAATGATATCTGGCTACCGGTGCCCTTTCGGGGCATCCCGAAAAGAGCGGACAGGAAAGCGATAGGGTTGCAACCGATTGTTTTCCGTGCATCAGGGTTTTCGCGTACGAAACCTTCCCGCCGTATGCGACGGTGATTGCCTGATGTCCCAGACACACTCCGAGTATCGGGACGCGGCTGCCCAGCGCCCGAACAAGTTCAACGCAGATGCCCGCATTTTCCGGCCTGCCCGGTCCGGGGGACAGAATGATGTGCTTTGGGGCAAGGGCAGCGACGTCCCGTACCGTCACGGCGTCGTTTCTGACCACGCGGATATTCGGATCAATCGATCCGCAAAGCTGGTACAGATTGTAGGAAAAACTGTCGTAATTGTCTATCAGCAAAATCACGCGGTTATTCCTCCTCAATGCGGGTGTTCAGCGCCCCGATAACCGCTGCCGCCTTGTTGAGGCACTCGCGGTATTCGTTTTGCGGCACGGAATCCGCCACAATTCCCGCTCCGCTTCGCACAAAAACTTTTCCGTTCTTTTTGTACGCAATGCGAATGGCAATGCAGGTATCCAGATTTCCGGTAAAATCAAGATAGCCGATCGCGCCGCCGTATATGCCGCGCTTGCAGTTTTCCAAGTCGTTAATCAGCTGGCACGCTCTAAGTTTCGGTGCGCCCGAAAGGGTTCCGGCGGGCAGTATGGCATCGATGGCATCCAGCGCGTCTTTATCTTCCCGCAGAATGCCCCGAACGGTGGAGCCGATGTGCATCACATGGGAATACCGCAGAATTCGGTGAAAATCTTCCACTTCCACCGTGCCGAACCGGCTGATTTTTCCGATGTCGTTGCGCCCAAGATCCACCAGCATATTGTGCTCCGCCAGTTCTTTCGGATCGGCGAGCAGTTCCGCTTCCAGCGCGGCGTCCTCTTTGGGGGTTTTGCCCCGGGGTCGGGTTCCGGCGAGCGGAAAGGTGTGCAATACCCCGCGCTCCAGTTTGACCAGCGTTTCGGGGGAGGCGCCCGCCACTTCCATATCGGAACCGGAAAAATAAAACATATATGGGGAGGGGTTCACCGTGCGCAGCACCCGGTAAGTGTCGAACAGGCTGCCCTCAAACGGCGCTTCCAGCCGGTTGGACAACACAATCTGGAAAATATCCCCCTCGTAAATGTGCCGCTTGGCCCGATTGACCATATCGGCGTATTCGCTTTCGGAAAACAGCGGGCGAAATTCGCCGGATACCGTGCCGCCCGTTTCTTGTTTTGGGGCGCCGTTTCGGATCAGCTGGGATAATTCTGCGAGATCCCGCTTTGCCCGCCCGTATGCTTCCGGCAAATCGTCAAGCGGGATATTTACGATGAGCACGATTTTCTGCCGGAAATGATCAAAAGCGATGACCTTGTCAAACAGCATCAGATCGGCATCTTTGAAACCTTCGGAATCGGCTGCGTCCAGCCGCAGGGTAGGTTCGGAGTACTGCAGGTAATCGTAGGAAAAATACCCCACAAGCCCCCCGGTAAACGACGGCATATTCTCGAAAACGGGGCTTTTGTATCTGCTCAGAACTTTTCGGATGACTTCGGCGGGGGAAACAGCGGGAACCGTTTTGCCGTCCACCCGAATGTCCCCTTTTTCACAGGTGATGTGGCATTTCGGAGAAAATCCCAAAAATGTGTACCGGCCCCAGGTTTCGTTGTCCCCGGCGCTTTCCAGCATAAAACAGTGACGCGACGCGTTCATCAGTACGCGCATCACTTCCGTCGGCGTTTTGACATCGGCGTACAGTTCGGTGCTGACCGGAGCCACGGTATACTTTCCCGTTTCTTTCAGCCTTTGCAAAACGCTCAGCGGCGGACTGACGGTCATGGCATTGTCCTCCTTTGCGGGCCTGTGGCGATGATATGAAAACTTCTTTCAGGCGTTTGGCTGGCGCTTGTAAATATCCGCGCTATTTTAGAAAAACGTCCTTGGCAGAATGTCGCCTGTTCTGCCAAGGACGAATAACGGTTATCCGCGGTACCACCTTGATTTGCGGCTTTGCGCCGCACCCTTTACGGAAAGGGTTTCCCCTTTGCCGGCCGTTAACGCTGCCTAATGCGTCGCGGATTACTCGGAGCGATACGCGCCCTTTTGACCGCGCCCTCGGCGACCCATGGCAACGGCCCGTTTTTCGCCCGGATCTCAGCCTTCGCGGGCTCTCTGTGGGAGCGTGACCGTTTCCCTTTCGCTTCATCGGTTTCGTATATTATTTAGTGAAAGACTTGTTTTTTTCAGGCATCAGTATACCAATCTTTTTCCAGGATGTCAAGCGTTTGGCGGATTTGCCGGGGATTTTTTCGGCGGATTGCGCATAGCATCGGTCGCTTCGCGCAGGGCGTCTGTCATGCGCTGCCCCGCTTTCGGCTTAACGGCATAATACGGTTTTGCGCCGGCGCTGACCATCACCCGACCCTTGAGGCCGGAGAGCAGGGCGGAGGTGACAGAAAGATCCAGCTTTTTTGGGTACAGCAACAATGTCCCGTTTTGTTCGCGGACTTCCGTGATGCCGCACTGCGCCGCCGATGCACGCAGGAGGGCCACGTCCATGAGATCGAGCACCGCTTTCGGAGGATCTCCGAAACGGTCGGTTAGTTCGTCGTAGACGTCCAAGCTGTCTTCCTGTGTGCGGATATCCGCGATGCGGCGGTACATTTCCAGCCGGCGAGCGTTTTCCGGAATATATTTTTCCGGGATGTGGGCGGTCACCGGCAGATCGATTAAGCATTCCGTTTCTTCTTGCGGTGGTTCTCCCTTTTGTTCGCTGACCGCTTCGGAAAGCAGTTTCAGGTACAGATCGTACCCCACTGCGTCCATATGTCCGTGCTGCTGCGCGCCCAAAAGATTTCCCGCGCCGCGAATCTCCATATCTTTCAGCGCGATTTGGAAACCGGCACCGAATTCGGTGAATTCCCGCATGGCCTCCAGCCGTTTGGCGGCGGTTTCGTCCAGCACCTTGCCTCGCTTAAATGTGAGGTACGCGTAGGCCCGCCTCGCGCTGCGCCCCACCCTGCCCCGAAGCTGGTGCAACTGGGAAAGCCCGTACCTGTCGGCGTTTTCGATAATCAGCGTGTTAACGTTTGGGATGTCCACTCCGGTCTCGATAATGGTGGTGCAGACGAGAATATCCACTTCCCGGTCGATTACCTGCCGCCAAATATCCGAAAGTTCTTCTTCACTCATCTTGCCGTGCGCCACGGCGATTCGCGCGTCGGGAAGGCGGATTTTCAGCCCGGCGGCGCAACGGGTGATGGTATCGATGCGGTTATGCAGATAATACACCTGTCCGCCCCGCAGCAATTCCCGGCGGATGGCATCGTCCAAAATTCCGAAGTCTTCTTCCAGCACATAGGTTTGCACCGGGTGGCGATCCTGCGGCGCTTCCTCGATGACCGACATATCCCGTATGCCACTCATGGCCATATTCAACGTGCGCGGAATGGGCGTGGCGGAAAGGGTGAGTACATCCACCGCCGGGTACCGCTCCTTGATTTTTTCTTTCTGCGACACTCCGAACCGCTGTTCCTCGTCTACGATAAACAGCCCCAGATCTTTGAGCCGGACGTCGTCGGAGAGCAGCCGGTGGGTACCGATGAGAATATCGATTTTCCCTTGCTGCGCCTTGGTCAAAATATCCGCCTGCTGTTTTGGAGTGCGAAAGCGGGAGAGCATTTCCACCGTAACCGGAAAATCCGCGAACCGCTGGGTCACGGTTTGATAATGCTGGTATGCCAAAATGGTTGTGGGTACCAAAATGACGCACTGTTTGCCCTGTGAAACGCACCGAAAGGCGGCCCGCAGTGCGACCTCCGTTTTGCCGAAGCCGACGTCTCCGCACAGCAACCGATCCATGGGCACCGCGCGCTGCATATCTTGCCGAATCTCTTGGGCGCAGCGCAGCTGATCATCGGTTTCTTCATATTGAAACTGGCGCTCGAAATCGTATTGCCATTCATCGTCCGGCGCGAAAGCAAAGCCTACGGTGGCCATGCGACGGGAATATAGGGTAATCAGTTCTTTGGCGATATCTTTCACCGCCGAGCGCACGCGAGTTTTTGCTTTTTGCCATTCCTGTCCGCCCAGTTTGTGCAGCCGCAGCGAGGCGTCTTCCTTGGAACCGACATAGCGGGAGATAAGATCCATCTGGGTCACCGGAACGTAAAGTGCGTCTCCGCCTGCGTATTCCAGCCGGAGATAATCCTTAATGATTCCCTGAACTTCAAGCTGCCGGATTCCGCGATATATGCCGATGCCGTGCGCGGCGTGCACCACATAATCCCCGGGCTTGAGATCCGTCAGATTGCCTATGGGCGCACCGCGGTTTCTTTTGTGTGCCAGCCGTTTTCGGGCAGGGCGGGGTGGTTTTCCGTGGGTAAAGATGACCGTTTCTCCCTCTACCAAATCCGCTCCGGCGGAAAGCCCGCCGGTGGTCACCAAAATCCTGCCCTTCACCGGTTCTTTCGGATCCGGGGCATAAAGGGCGGGAAGACCGGCATTGGCAATATCGTCTGTTAAGCGCCTTGCGACGGTTTCTTCCTGCCCGGCCAGCACGATGCACGCGGCTCCTTTGGCAAGTGCGTCACGCACATCATCGTACAGCATCTCCTGCGCGCCCGAAAAGGGCGGAAGCTGCCGCAAATTTAATTGCATTGTACAGGCTGCGGAAATATCCCCCAAAGAGCGCATAAAGCTCTCAGCAATGATCGTTCGGCTCTTTTGCACGCGGACGAGAAATTCCTCCGGAGTCAGCAAAAAGGTGTCCAGCGATTTACACAGCTGACCGCGTTCCAAAAGCGCCGTGATTTCTTCTTTGAGGCGAAAATGCGCGCCACGGAGCTGTTCGTCCGTCCTGTTCCATTCCGAAACAAAAATCAGGCTGTTTGGCAGATAATCAAACAACGAAGCAGGTTTTGCGTATAAAAGCGGAAAATAGCGGTCTAAAGGCGGTACAATGCCGTTTTGCAGTTTTTGCGCATCCGCCGTAAGCCAATCTCTGGCTCTTGCTTGTTTTCCGCGAAGAGAGGCGGCGAGTGCGGTGATTTTTTGTGCCAGGGCGACAGGGTCACTCAGCAGCTCCGTTGCTGGAGGGATGCAAACCGATTCGGTTTCTTCGGTTCGGCGCTGGGTTTCGGGATCGAAAAAAGCGATGGAATCCACCGTATCTCCCCAAAAATCTAGGCGGACGGGAAAATCGCCCGCCGCGGGGAAAATATCCGTTATTCCTCCGCGCACCGCAAATTCTCCGGCGCTCTCTACCTGCTCACAGCGCTCATATCCGGCCGCAATCAGCGCTTGTGTAAATTCGGAAACCGGGAGTGTTTTTCCGCAGGTCACCCGTACGGTGCGTGCAGCAAGCTCTTTTGGCGGAAGCGTCAGCTGCGCCGCCGCTTCGGCGGTTGTCACCACTGCGTCTGCTGCGTCTGCCTGTTCTTCGGCCAGCGCGCTCAGTACCGAAAGGCGCTGCCGTTCGTAATCGCGAGAAACGGATTCCATTTGGGAGAGCTCCAGATCTTTGGCCGGATAAAACAGCGCATTGCATCCCATGGCACGCAGATCGTCGCACAGCCGCATGGCTTCCGTTTCGTCTCCGGTGAGAATCAGGGGCAGGCGATACACTTGCGAGAGCGCACCGGCAATCAGCGCCTTGTGTATGGCGCCAAGACCGGTTACCAAAACGGGTGTCCGGCGGCTTTGGACGGCTTGCAAAAGGGATTGATACCCGGGGTAGGATGATATGGCTTTGGCCAAAACGGTTTTCACGGTTTTCCTCCTTGCCATTTTCGGGGCCGTTTCAGGAATTTCGGGACAAATTTCGTATGGACAGCGCGGCGGATTTTCGCATAGGAAAACAAATTCCAAATGCGGTTCATGCGGGTTGAGTTTTGATGCGGTTATTCGCTACGGTTGTAGAGGTTCATGGCGCGATCTGTTTGCCCCTGTGCAATCAGAACCGCCGCCTTTGCCGCGCTCTCGAAGGCGGGGCGCATCACCGCCATGTCTTCGGCGGAAAATCGGGAGAGCACCCATTTTACCAAATCCGCATCCGGGTGCGGCTTATCCCCGACGCCGATGCGTATGCGGGGAAAATTTTCGCTCCCAAGGCAAAGAATAATGTCTTTGAGTCCGTTTTGCCCGCCGGCGCTTCCGCTTTTGCGAATGCGCAATGCGCCGGGACGCAGGTGGATATCGTCGGAAAGCACTAAAATATTTTCCGGTTCCAGCCGGTAAAAATCGGCCGCTTGCTGTACCGCGATACCGCTTTGGTTCATCATGGTCTGCGGTTTCATCAGCAATACGGGAATATCTCCGATTTGTGCGCGGGCGGTGAGCGATTGAAATTTGTTCCGGTTAATCCGTACCCCGAGATCTTCCGCCAAGCGGTCGATACCCAGAAACCCCGCATTGTGGCGCGTGTTTTCATACGCTTTTCCGGGGTTGCCCAAGCCCACAATGAGCCAGGCGACCGCCGGCTGATTTTTCCCAAACATACGCAATTCCTCCGCCTTTATTATGGGGCAAAATCGGCAAAATGGCAAGCGGTTTGTAAAAATTTCCTTGGGTATTCTTGTAGTGTTACCACTGATGTGAGATCGATAAATAAATCAAAATATTTATGGCAACACAGCACAAAAAGCAGACTTGCGCAATGCCTGCCCTACGGCTGGGCTTATTCCCCGTAATTAGGTTAAAAATCTTCGTGAATATACAAAGGTTTCCCTGCGGTTTTTGTTTCATCTGACGAAAAATCCGCTCTTTGCTTCACGCACGACAATCTTTATGCGGTGTTGCCTTAAGGATTCATGTGCTGACGGAGGGCCAGGAGGGAGACATCGTTTACCAATACATCACGTTCACGAAAGTATTTGATGAGCAAACGCGTCTGTACGGCCCAACATTGAAAGCGGTCACCGAGACCATACGGATATGCATAGTGGACTATAGTCAAGTAAGTAGACACATTTTTGTGTAATTTTTTTATCGCGCATTGTAAAATCAACTTGAACACCTGAATATTAAAAATCCATAGAGATC